>CAJFRV010000021.1:0-36711 GCA_904419495.1 uncultured Clostridia bacterium
AGAAATTTTTACAACGAAATATCAAATATATATATAAATATCCCTGTTAGCATATAGCTAATAAGGATATTTTTATTTTTCTAGTCTGAACAGTAACTAAAATTTATAAAAAAATTAAAAAAAATATAAAAATCTATTGACAAAAAAAATAACAAATATTATAATAATTATTGTCGTCAAGATAAGACCAGTTTTGATATGCAGATGTGGCGGAACTGGTAGACGCACAGGACTTAAAATCCTGCGGTTGAATAAACCGTGCCGGTTCGATTCCGGCCATCTGCACCAAAAAGTTGAAATTTTAACCAATTTCAGCTTTTTTTTATTTTTATTCAAAAGTATTTAAAAGTATTGATATGATTGCATTTTAGCTATTTTCATTATTCAATCTATTTTCAAAATTATTAGCCATTATTCATTAATTTTTGTTTTTTGCTCGGAATCTGCTCGGAAGTTTTGTTCAGAAAAATATCCTTTGTAATAGTATTGAAATCAAGTATTATAGAGAGTTGATAATTAATATAGTTTATGATAATATATCTAAAGGAAGTATGTCTAGGAACAAAGGAATATGTTGATAAATAATTAAGAATTATTAAAAGAAAAATTTATTAATTATTACTAGATGATAATTATTTTACTTTTAAATAATGGAGATATACAAAAATAATATTTAAGGGAGATGGAAAGATGGATAAGAAGAAAATCGTTTTAATAACAGGAGGAGCAAGAGGAATTGGATTTGGAACAATAGAATATTTATTAGAACAAAGAAATTATGAGATTATTTCAGCTTCAAGAGGAGAGAAAAATATAGCTCTAGCAAAAGAAAAATTACGTGATAATGTTAACCGTGTTACTTTTTTGCAAGGAGATATAAGTTCAGAAAAAGATTGTAAAAAGATATATGAAGAAATAAATAATAAATATAGTCGATTAGATGGTTTAGTAAATTCTGCAGGAATTATAAAATTAGGAGGAATAGAAGAACAAACTTTAGAAGAATGGAATAATTTAATAAATATAAATTTAACGGGAATATTTTTATTAACGAAAACTTTATTACCTTTATTAAAAAAGGGAACAAATCCATCAATAGTTAATATTTCATCTATGTCTTCTGAAAGGGCAGGAGGTTCAATTGCTTATTGTGTAAGTAAAGCAGGAGTGGACATGCTAACGAAATATATGGGGCAAGAACTTGGTAAATATAATATAAGAGTCAATAGTGTAAATCCAGCTGCAGTATATACAAATATTTATGTGGCCAGTGGTGATTATACTCAAGAAGGATATGATAAATGGTCAGAAGATAAAAAGAAATCATATCCTTTAGGAAGAATAGGAGATGCAAAAAAAGATATAGCACCAACAATAGAATTTTTATTGTCAGATAAATCTTTATGGACAACAGGTTCAATTTATCTTGTAGATGGAGGAAAAAGTATATAATAAATACAAAGATAAAAATAATAATCATAAGTTTTATGAAAAATTAAGATTTAAAGAAAATATTTTATGGAACATGGAATATGAAATAATAAGCAAAATTTATTGACAACAGAGCATATTTTATGCTATTATGAATATAATAATTAAGAACATCATTGTTTTTAATAAATGTGTTTGTCGCCGCCTCTTTGGCGACTAATAAATGAGAGAGTGAATAAATGTGTTTGTCGCCACCTCTTTGAGCGACTAACAAATAAGAGAGTGAATAAATTGGTAAGTCTCTAATAATATAAAGGAGAATTATACATGCAAATAAATATAGGTTGTTTTTATTTTATAAAAGATTCATTTTTTGATATTATAGATGATTCAGAATTAATGCAAAATAAAGAAAATGGAAATAAAAGACCGTGTTATTATTGTTTTAAAAGTAAGACATATGATGATATTATCTGGTTTATTCCTGTTAGTACTAAGATAGAAAAATATCAAAAAATTTATAATTATAAAATACAAAAACAAATAAAATTAGGGAAAAAGCCATCGATAGATACTATAGTTTTTGGAAATGTTGCCAACACATATAGTGTATTCTTAATACAAAATATGTTTCCTGTAACAAAAAAATATGTAGAAAGCCAATATATAAAAAATAAAGTAGCTATAAGATTGTCAAATAAATTGCAAACAGAGGTAATCTATAAAGCTAATAAAGTTTTAAATCTATATAATCATGGAATGAAAAATATTATTTTTCCTAATGTGGATAAGATTTTAGAGCAATTATTAAGCAATAATAATTAATATTTAAAATTATTTATTGATATAAAATTGATTTTTATTTGCTCGGAATCTGCTCGGATAGAACATGAAAAAAGGCTTTAAATAGCTATACATAGCAACTTGAACTTGCCCATCTGCACCAAAAAGTTGAAATTTTAATCAATTTCAGCTTTTTATTTTTATCTAAAAGTATTTAAAAGCGTTGATATTATTGCACTTTAGCTGTTTTCATTAGTCAATCTATTTTCAAAATTATTTGCTAGTATACATTTATTTTTGTTTTCTGCACAAATAAATTATATAATAACCATTTCATAATATTTCTGATGACTAAAATTATAAAATAATAACAAAATCACCAAATAATATAAGATAACTTTTAGCTTGCTGAATTTTGCAAGAATTGAGCTTCTATGGTATAATATAATTGGTATTATGCTAAATATATATACCACCTAGTTTCATAAAAACATTAGCATTAGGAGAAGTATAGGAGGTAAAAGTATGATTATTGAAGTAGGAAAAACGGCTAGCACAAAATGCACATTGAGTTTTGGCACACATAATGGAATATTTCATTGTGATGAGGTTCTTGGCATTGCAATACTGGAAATTGCACACATGGAAACGGATGCGTGTGTTGTGCGGACAAGAAACCTTGATGAGTTGAATAAACTCGATATCATAATTGATATTGGAGGAGGAATATTTGATCACCATATGGCTGGTTTTGATGTATGCAGACCCACAGGCGAGAAGTATGCTAGTGCAGGACTGGTGTGGAGAGGTTTTGCAGAAGAAGCTATCAAGAATGTTATGACTGAAGAAGGAATATCTATTAATACTGACGAAATCTTGACAATCAAAGAACAGATTGACAGAGAAGTTATTATTCCAGTGGATATGGAGGATAATGGAGAGAAAATAAGTAGCCATACATTTAACTTTATTCCAAAATTTCTTCCGTCATGGCTGGAAACTCCGAATTATGATGATGCTTTCAGCAGAGTCGAAGCGATTATGTTTGACATTCTGAAAGAAATCATCAAAAATAAGGTCGTGCAAGTAGTTACTAAAAGAGAGTTACAAAAGAGATATAAATGCATCAATGATGGAATTCTAGAAATTCCTGCACAAACGATGCCATGGCTAGAAGATGTTATAAAATACAATAATAATCACAATTATGATGTGAAGTTCGTGATTTTTCCATATCCAGCAGGAGGTTGGGCAGCACAGAGCGTACCACCATCGATTAAAAGGAAGTTTGAACAGCTTGTTGCATTTCCAAAGACATGGGCTGGTGGAAATGAAAAGACTTTACCTCAAATTTCTGGGATACAGGATGCAACATTTTGCCATAATGGACGCTTCTTTGCCAGAGCAAACACCAAGCTTTCTATCATTAAAATGTGTAAAATTGCAATGAGGTACTAACTACGAAATAATCATAAAACAGGAGGACGAAGGTTTGTTCTCCTGTTTGCTTGTTTATTAAGAAAAACTATTGGATTTGTTAACAGGTATTATTTGAAATATTTATAAGATTAATGTATAATATAAAATGGAATTGCGATCATTGTAGTTAGAATATATTTAATAATTTAACGGAACATAGTTATTTTATAATAGAATGCACAAAATAATAAGGTAAAAGAAAGGGAGATTTATGAAAGAAATAAAAGTGTTAAAAGCTAATAAAGAGCACAAAGAATTTATAATACATGCTAATGATATAATAAACAACGTTAATGAAACAAAACAAACGAACGGCTTAAAAGAAAACATAGACAAAGACTATTTTTGTGAAAAGCCTAAATTTAATTGCTTAATAGCAGAAATGGATCATAAGCCTGTAGGAATGATATTATATTCATATTTCTATTGGGCTAATGATGGTGAAGTTTTATGGATTTCACAAATGTTTGTTGAAGAAGAATATAGAAAATATGGAGTTTTCTTTAAATTAATAGAAAAATTAAGAGAAGAAAATCAAGAGATACAAATAGTATCTTGTGCAACTGGTGATGAAAATAAAAGAATGCAACGAATATTAAAATATTATGGTGGACATGAAATCAATTTGAAATTCTATTACAAGAAGGTTTAAAAAATAAAATATTTAAATTTTAAGACAATATCAAATGCCACTAGTGAGAAAAATTTTAGCTTAAAACAAAATCAATTGCACAGGAGTAAGAGTATGATAGATAAGGAAGAAATATTTCCAATAGGTATAGGCACTTGGAAAATCGATTATAAAAATATAAATAATGAATTAACAGCTTTAATGCATTCATATGCAAAAGGGCAAAATTATTTGTCATTATATATGTTATATAATGATGGTAAAATAGTAAAAAGTTTAAAAACATATATTGATAAATTAGATAGAAATAAATTATTTATTAGTGTTAATTTAGAGCCAACTATAGAAGAAATTAAAGATATAGAAAAACAATTAAATGAATATTTAACAATACTTCATTTAAAATATGTAGATAATTTACAGTTACATACTCCAAAAGCAACTAATTTATCATTGATGGCTACGTATAAAGAAATGAAACGATTAGTAGATGCGGGTAAAGTAAGATATTTAGGTATAAGTAATTGCAATTTAGAACAATTAGAAGAGATAAATTCAAATGTAAAAATAGATTTCTTTGAAGGCGTATATAATTTAGAATGCAAAATCAATGAAGATATTGGAATATTAGATTATTGTATAAAAAACAATATTACATTTATACCATATCAAGTATTAAGAAGAAATAAAACAGCTTTAAAAAATTATCCAATACTAGTGGAATTATCAAATAAGTATAGCAAAACACAAAATCAAATACTATTAAATTGGATTATTAAAGAAAAAAATATGAAACCGTTGATAAAATGTACTAATATTGAGAGAATAAATCAAAATATAGAAGCTATGAATTTTGAAATGGAAAAGGAAGATTATAAAAGATTAAATGATTTTAGGAATATAGAATTTGATAATGTGAAAATAGATTGGAATGCTACAGGAGAAGGAATTTCTATAGATCAATTAGCAAATCAGTTTGAGTGAAATATACAGATAATTTGCAAATAATTTAAGTATTATAATTTTTTAAGTATAACAAATTATAGAAAAATGTGGTAGCTCAGAAATCGACGATTGTTTGAGATTAAACTAAAAAATACATCTCTTTTAAACTATTAGAGATGTATTTTTTTATTGTTCAATTTTCTTATTATAACAACGAATATATTACGAATAAGGTAACAGGTACAACAGTTATGTACAACAAACTTTCTTACATTTTTATAATTATATACATATATTTATAAAAAACAAAGAAAATTACATAGTTTGACCTATAGAAAATGTAACAAAAATGTAACAAAAATGTAAATAAAATGTAAAAGAACAAAGAGTAAATAAAAAAAGTAAATAAAAGGTTGAAATATCAATGTTTTTAAGGAAAAAACAAGAAAAACATCACAAAACAGGAACATTTACAAAAAGAACAGATATGTTATAATTTAAAGGAGTATATTGAACTTTTTAAGGGGGATATTATATGAAAAGGAAAAAAACTTTAGAAATATCATTAAAAAACATAATTTGTTTTATACTAGCAATATGTATTGTATATTATGGTGGAATGAAAATATGGGCGGCTACAGTAGAGACAACACCAATAACATTTTCTGACAATAACTTATATCAAAGTTTAAAGACAAGATTATCAAAATATATAATAGATAAAGATGATGCAGCAAAAACATTAGAAATTCGAACAGATGCTATGACAGAAATTACACAATTAGATTTAAGTAATTGCCAAATTTCAGATTTATCAGGAATAGAAAAATTCACAAGTTTAGTAGATTTAAACTTATCTAAAAATACAATTTCAGATATTTCAGATTTGTCAAATTTAGGTAGTTTGAAAACTTTAAATTTAAGCAACAATACAATTAATAATATTAACAACATTAGTGCATTAACTACATTAACAAATCTGAATTTAAATTCAAATAAAATAAGTGATATAACACCAATATCAAAATTAATCAATTTACAGGTTTTAGATGTTTCTAATAATGCTATTAGTACGGCAGTAGCAGTTAGAAGTTTACCTAATTTAACATCTTTAAATGTTTCACAAAATTCAAGTTTGGGAAATTTGAGTGATGTATTAATGTCACAATTGACAGCACTAAATATATCTAGTACAGCTATTACAAATATAGAGAATATAACAACTTGTAGGAACTTAATAGAACTAAATATAGCTAATAACAATATATCAAGTTTAACTCCTTTATTTGCAACAGAAAAATTAGAAAATGAAACAGTTGCAATACTAAGAAACTTACAAAAATTAGATGTGGGATACACAACAAAATCAGGTTTGACTTTTTCAAATCTAAAGAAAATAACAGCTTTAAAAGAACTTTATGCACAGGGAAATGAACTTACTAGTGTTAGTGGAATTGCTGAAATGGGAGAACTAGAATATGTGAACTTAGATGACAACAATATTGAAAACATAGATCCTTTTAGAACAACAACTACACAAAATGGAATAGAAGTAACAAAAGACTTACTTAAAGCAACACAAATTTCACTTGCAAACAATGAAATTGAAGATATCTCAGTTTTAAGTTATTTAGAGCGAATAGAATACTTGAATTTGGCAGGAAATCACATACAAGTTATTGCACCAATAGAAAAATTTGAATTCTCAAAAGGTGTAGATTTAAGAAATCAAACAATTACTATGCCTATATATGAAAAGAAAAATAATGAAAATCATTATGTTATATTATTAAATATTATGCAGAGTGCAAAAGATGAAGATAGTATAGCTTATGCTGAAAATGCAAACTTTACGACTGAGGGAGTTACATTAAATACAGATCCTACATATACAGTTTCACCATATTATAATGTTATTATTACACCAGACAAAACAGATGAAGATATTCTATCAATAACACTTCATGGAGGAATAGCAGATGGAACAAAAATCACATTCCAAATAAGTGGTTCTTCTAGTGCGATAGAAACATTACAATTTGAAGATCCAAATTTAGATGCAGCAATTTATAAATATTTATTAACACATATGAGTGAAAATTCATATATAGCGAGAGCACCTAAAATAATCAATATAACACAAAGAGAAATTGCAAACACAAAAGAGTTAGATATTTCAAATGCTAAAATTCAAAACTTAAAAGGACTTAGCAATTTTAGTAAACTAGAAGTATTAAACTTATCTAATAACGAAATTTCAGATGATTCAGAAATAAAATATTTGGAAGATTTAATGGTTTTAAATTTTGCAAATAACAAGCTTAATAATCAATATACATCAATAGAAACTTTATACGAATTAACAAATTTGGACTTGTCTGGAAATAATATACAAGATTTAAATAGTTTAAATAATTATTTAACAAATTTAGAAGCTAATAGGAAGCAACCAAAACTTACTGAATTAACATTATCAAATAATAAATTAACAAATATAGAAATATTATATAATTTATCAACTTTACAAAGATTGAATATATCAAATAATGCAATAACAGATATAAACTATATTAGTCCGAATAAATCTTTAAATACTTTAAATATATCAGGAAATGATATAGAGGATGTTACAGTATTATCAGAATTAACAAGTATAAAAACATTAAATATGTCAAATAATTTAATTGAAGATATTCAATCTATTACAAATTTGTCACTAACAACATTAGATATATCAGGAAATAGAATTACAGATATTACACCAATTCGATATCAAACAGGATTAACAGATTTATATATGAATAATAATAAAATTGCAGATGTTTCTAGCATAGAGTCATTATTATTAAGAGGAACATTTGAAGCAAAACAACAAAAATTAACAAAAGTATTAGATAGTTCATCAGGTACGATAACAGTACCATTACCAGAAATTTTTAAATCTGCTAAAAATTCTAGTAGTAAAGTATATACTACGAATGAATTTAGTTTAGAAAATTGTACGTTATCAAGTGATGGAAATTCAATAGAGATTAATACACAAGAGTTAGGAGAAAATAAGATTGCAAGAGTAACTATTGTGGGAGGACAAGCAGATGGAACAACATTCTCAGTAGCAGATGCATTAAAAGGAACGATCACATATAATCCTCAAGAAAAAACAAAAGGAAATGTTGTAGCAACAATTTCATTTAATAGAGATGGTGCAAAGATTTTAAATAATGATGGAAAAAATACATATACGTTTACACAAAATGGTGATTTTACATTTATATATCAAGATGAATATGGATTTGATGGAGAAACAAAAGCTACAGTAAATTGGATAGATAACAAAGGACCAGTAGCAACAGTAAGTTATAGCATAGAGGAATTAACAAATCAAGATGTTGAAGTTACAATAACTACAGATGAAACAATAGGAAGTCAAGTTAATGGATGGGAATTTACAAATGATAATCATACAGAAATGAAAAAAACATATTCAAAAAATACAGAAGAAACGATTACACTTCAAGATGAATTAGGAAATACTTCAGAAGTAAAAATAGCAATCAATAATATAGATAAGACAGTTCCTCAGATTTCAGGAGTAGAAGATGGTAAAACATATGAAGAAGCTGTAACACCAAATGTAACAGACGAGAATTTAGAAACTGTTACATTAACAAGAGATGGTAATGTAGTAAATGGTTATACAAATGGACAAGAAATCACAGTAAATGGACAATATATATTAACAGCAACTGATAAGGCTGGAAATGAAACAGTTGTAGAATTTACAATTGAAAAAGAAGAACTAGATGATACCATTACTTCTTCTGACTATGAAGTCGATATGGAAACTTTAAAAATTAGTAGAATATCACCAGAAACAAAAGCATCAGATTTCAAAAGTCATATTTCAACAGAAGTAGGATACAAAATAGAAAATTTATCAGGACAAGAAATACAAAATGGAGATTTCATAGGAACCGGTTATACATTAGTAACAGATACAGGAAAAGAATATACATTGATTGTAACAGGAGATTTAAATGGAGATGGAGAAGTTAAATTAACAGATGTATCTATGATTAGGAAACATTACTTAGAAGTGGAAACTTTACAAGGTATATATGAAGAAGCAGCAGATATAGATAATAATGGAAATATTAGTTTAAATGATATTTCTGTTATGAGAAAATTCATCTTAGGTGTACAGGAAATTTAATATTATGTCATTAAATTTAAAAAAATATATATTTTAAGGAGGATTTAAATGAAAACGAAATTAAAAACAATATTAGTTTTACTTGTAGCAGTTATGGTAATTGGTGTATTATCAACTACAGTAAAAGCAGAATATTCTGCAGAAGTGAAAATGACACCTGATAAAACAGAAGTAAAACCGGGAGACACAGTAACAGTTGTTGTTGAATTAGTAAACATTGTAGATGCAGGAACAGGAGCAAGTGATATGGGAGGAAAAGTTGAATATGATACAAACTTTATTGAAAGTATCAGTTCAACACAAGGAACATGGGATTCAGCAAATGGAAAATTCCTTTTGAGTGGAAACATATTAACAGAAGATGGACAATTTGCTGTATTACAATTTAAAATAAGTGAAAATGCCACAGGTTCTTCATCAATTAAATTTACTGAAATACAAACAGCTAATGGATCAGGAGCAGAACCATATAGCCCAGACATCACATTAACATTTACTGTAGCAAATACAGAAGAGCCAGAGGAACCAGAAGAACCAGAACAACCCGGAGAAGATGATAAAAATGAAACAGGAACAGAGGATAATACTACAGGTGGAAATGGAACAACAGGAGGAACAAATACAAGCAAAAATACTATTAGAGGAAACTCTACAGGAAATGTTACAGCACCAACAAAATTACCAAATGCAGGAATAGGAACAGGAGTATTTGTTGCAGCAGTTGTTTTAGTAGCAGTAATTGTGGGATCTTATGTATTATATAAAAGATATCAAAAAATATAATAGTAAATATTAAGACAGAATGATTCATTCTGTCTTTTATATATTTTTACTAGTCTTAGTATATGCAGAAGTAAAAGAGTGTAGTAAAATAATTTATTCAAGTTAAATAAATAAAACTTGAAAAAAATTGATAAATCTGTTATAGTATTAACATAAAAGGAGAGAAGACATGGAACAGAAAAAAGCAAAGATAGACTATGAAAAATTAGTTTCCTATATAAGTGAACTACAGCAAATAATATTAGATACAGATACACTTAGAAAGCTAAATTTTTTAGCAACAGAATTAGAAAATATGAAAAATCAAAATGAAATAATGGACATTAATGCAATAGAATCATCAAGAGTAAAAGATATACTAATATACATATATGAACATTATGATAGATCAAAAGACAGTGTAAGAAAAATTTCAAAAAGACTTGAAAATCCAGAAAGAAAATATCAAGACGTAGCAGTTCATATGAAAATTCTAGCCTATAGAAAAGCAGAAATACCTTCAGAGGAAAATAAAGAAGAATCTAAAAAAATACTTAGATTAGCATTGTATTTGAATGAGGTAAGAAAACAAAGACATTTAGCAATGGCTGGAGAAGTGGATAGATCTGAAAGAGTAAGGTTTAGAGAAATATTGGAATGTATAGATAGAATCTATGATGGAACTGATGAAAGTACAAGGAGAATATGTGAATTACTTGAAAGTAGAGGAGATATGGATGAAGTTCTAAAATATTATGAATCTGAAAAGCCAAAAGAAGAAGAAAGGTAAAATAAATGAAAGAAATTGTAATTGCTACAAATAATCAAGGAAAATTAAAAGAAATAGAAGAATTATTAGTAGGATATAAATTATTATCTCTAAAAGATATGAACTGTAAGGTGGAAGTTGTAGAAGACCAAGATACATTTGAAGGAAATTCAAAGAAAAAGGCTAAAGAAATATCAGAAATGTTAAACATGCCTTGTATTGCCGATGATAGTGGACTTTGTATAGAGAAATATAATGGATGGCCCGGAATTCATACGGCAAGATTTTTAGGAGAAGATGCTACAGCAAAACAAAGAAATGTATATATTTTAGAAAAAATGAAGAATTTAGAAGGAAAAGAAAGAAATGCAAGTGTAAAGTGTTGTATAACATATTATGAAAAAGGAAAGTGTATTGTAGGAAAAGGAGAGATAAAAGGAAAAATTGCAAAAGAGGCAAGAGGAAATAATGGTTTTGGATTTGATGAGATTTTTGAATTACCAGATGGCAAAACATATGCAGAGCTAACAAGTGAAGAAAAAAATCAAATTAGTCATAGAAGATTAGCATTACAAGATCTAATCAATAAAATGAAGAAATTACATATTTAGGAAATATAAATCCTAGATATGTAATTTTTTATTGAATAGGAAACATTGCTTTTTCTATTCGACAAAAAACAACGTTGCACAGAAAAATTGTTTAATTCAATTGAATATATAAATTTTATTGTATTTCCCAAAAAGTAATGATATAATTCTCTAAAAATATAGAAATAGGAGAAAAACATGTCAGAAGTTAAATGGACAAAAGAACAATTACAGGCAATTAAAGAAAAGGGTTCTAATATTTTAGTGGCAGCAGCAGCAGGAAGTGGAAAAACAGCAGTACTAGTAGAAAGAATTATAGAAAAAATCATAAATGATAGAATAGATATTGATAGATTATTAGTAGTTACCTTTACAAATGCAGCAGCAGCAGAAATGAGAGAGCGTGTTCTAGAGGCAATTTATCAAAAGTTAGATGAAACACCAGAAAATGAACATCTACAAAAGCAGATTACTTTATTAAATAAAGCAAGCATTTGTACAATTGATTCTTTTTGTCTAGATGTTGTTAGAAATCATTTTTATGAATTAGAAAATATATCTCCTAATTTTAGAATAGCTGATACAACAGAAATTGAATTGTTGAAACAAGAAGTATTAGAAGATATGTTTGAAGAAAAATACGAAAATCAAGATGAAGATTTTGCAGATCTTATCAATACATATACAAGTTATAGAGATGACACACCATTAAAAGACTTAATATTAAAAATATATACATATATCCAAAGTAATCCTTTTCCTAATGAATGGTTACATGAGAAAATAGAAATGTATCATATACACCAATTGGAACAGGACTTTAGCCACAGCCCATATGGAAAGATTTTATTAAAAGAAGTCGAAGAAGAAATGGTTGATGATATCAGTATCTTAAAAGAAGTAGGAAAAAGTTTAAAAAAAGAAGAAGAACTAGAAAAATTTACAGGAACAATATATGATGATATTAGTAAATTAGAAATTTTAAAGGGAAATTTAGATAATTGGGATAAAGTTTATGAAATTTATTCAAACCTTGTGTTTGCAACATGGCCAAGACAAAAAATAGAATCAGAAATAAAAGACAGAGCAAAAGAAATAAGGGATGATGTAAAAAAGAAATTTAGCAATAAATTAAGTAAAATATTTATATATCCTTCAAAAGAAGCAAATCAAGATATACAAGATATGCATCAAATTTTAGTGAAATTAGAAAATATAGTTCTAGAATTTGGAGAAGAGTTTTATAAAAGAAAAAGAAATAAAAATATTGTAGATTTTAATGATATCGAGCATTTCGCATTAGAAGTATTATTAGAAAATAAAAATGGACAGGTACAACCAACAGAAGTAGTAAAAAAATATCAAGAGAAATTTACAGAAATTGCAATAGACGAATACCAAGATAGTAATATGGTACAAGAATATATTTTAACAGCAATTTCAAAAGAGAATAATATATTTATGGTAGGAGATGTAAAGCAAAGTATCTATAAATTTAGACAAGCAATGCCAGATTTATTTTTATCAAAATATAAAACATATAAATTAAAAGAAGAAAAAGAAATAAAAGATAATTTAAAAATACAATTATTCAAAAATTTTAGAAGTAGGAAAAATGTATTGGACTTCACAAATCTAATATTTCAAGATATTATGAGTGAAAGTCTTGGAGAAATAGACTATAATGAAACAGAATATTTAAATTTAGGTGCTAATTATGAAGAAGCAGGGCAACCATTAGAAACAGAAATTAATGTTATTGATTTAAAGGAACAAGAAGAACAAATTGAAGATGATGTAGATAGTGATGAAAATAGTGAAGAAGAAAGAATAGAAGATATACAAGTTGAAGCAAAATTTGTAGCAAACAAAATTAAAAAATTAGTAGAAGAAAAATTTCAAGTATTTGATAAAAAAATAAAAGGTTTTAGAGATATTACATATAAAGATATTGTTGTATTATTAAGATCTACCAAAGTCAATGCACCTATATTTGAAGAAGAGATGATAAATTTAAATATTCCTGTGTTTTCTGAAAGTTCACAAGAATATTTAGACTCTATAGAAATTCAAACTATTATGAGTTTATTAAAAATTATAGACAATCCTATACAAGATATACCATTAGTAACAGTTTTACGTTCACATATTGGAAATTTTACAGATGATGAACTAGTAAAAATTAGATTAGCAGATAAATATGATAATTTTTATCAAGCTATGCAAAAATCTAAAATTAATGTAAATAAACAGTTAAGAGAAAAAATAGATCATTTTTTTACAAACTTAGAAATGTGGAGAAAAGATAAAGAATATTTAGCACTAGATGAATTTATTTGGAAATTGTATACAGATACCAAGTATTACACTTATGTTGGATTAATGCCAAATGGAGATGTTAGACAAGCTAATTTAAAAATGTTATTTGAGAGAGCAAAACAATATGAAACAGCAAGTTTTAAAGGATTATATAATTTTATAAACTTTATAGAAAAATTACATTTAGGAAGTGGAGATTTAGGAGCAGCAAAATTGATAGGAGAAAATGATAATGTTGTTCGTATCATGAGTATTCATAAAAGTAAAGGACTAGAATTTCCAGTTGTTTTTCTATCAGCAACAGGTAAGCAATTTAACTTGATGGATTTAAACCAAAATATATTGTTACATCAGGAATTAGGAATTGGTGTTAAATATATAGATTATGAAAGACAAGTACAATATGATACATTAACCAAAGAAGCTATTAGGAATAAAATCTTAACAGAAACCTTATCAGAAGAAATGAGAATATTGTATGTTGCATTAACAAGAGCAAAAGAAAAGCTATATATAACTGGATTAAAAAAAGATTATAATAAAGAAATTGAGAATATGCAAAACCAAGTAAATCGATATCCTAAAACAGATAACAAGATTAATTATATTTTGCTAAAAAAATATAAAAAGTATTTAGATTGGATATTATTAGTTTATTTATATGAAAAGGAAAAAACAAATAATTTATTAACAGTTAATGTGTTATATAAAAAAGAAATCTTAAAAGCAATGGTAAGAATAGAGGATGACAAAATTGATATAAGAGAAATTTTAGAACAAGCAAAAATAGAAAATGAAACTATGCAACAATTAGACAAAATATTAGAATATCAATATAGATATAGCATATCTACTAAAATTCCAACTATGACATCTGTTACAAAAATTAAGCAAATGAAGAAAAAGAAAGATAGTAACAATGAAAATAGTGAAGGAGAAACAAAAACATTTCATAAACCAAACTTTTTACGAACAGATGAAACGGAAACTTTGACAAATGCTCAAAAAGGAACTTTAGTACATTTGTGTATGCAAAGATTAGATGAGAATATAGAATATGATTTAGACAAAATAAAAGCATGTATTGCACAATTAGTACAAAGAAAAATTATAACAGAAGTAGAAGAAACAAATATTAATCCATACAAAATTTTAGAATTTACAAAGTCAAACATATGGAAACAATTAAAACAAGCTAAAAAAGTTTATAGAGAACGACCTTTTTTTATTCATATTCCTGCAAAAGAAATATATAATGAAGACATAGAAGATAAGCTTTTGGTACAAGGAATTATTGATTTATATTATATTAATCAACAAGATGAAATTATTTTAGTTGATTATAAAACAGACTATGTTGAAAAAGGAAAAGAAGAAGAATTAATTGAAAAATATAAAGAGCAATTAAATATGTACAAAAGAGCACTAGAGGAAACATTAAAACAAAAAGTAAGTAAAGTATATATATATTCGGTATATTTAGGGAAAGAAATCGAAATCTATTGAAAATTATGTCTACTTTTGGTATAATGTATATAGATTGGAAAGAAATGGAGAAGAAAAATGAAAAGAGTAAAAACTTTACTAATGTATGCTTTATGGGTAATATTATTTTTTATTCTATCAGATTTTTTAATAAATGTAGGATTAAATGCAGCATATAAGCCAATAGAAAGAAAAGATAATATTGCACAGGTTAATATATATCAAGCAGAGGCAACACTTGTGAATGGAAGAATAAGAGGATTAATTACCAATTCTCAACCAGATAATTTAAGTGGAAAATATTTAGAAATAGATTTTTATTCAAAAAGAGATGTTTTTTTGGGAAGAAAGTTTATTAATATAAATCAATTGCAAGAAAATGAAACACAAAATTTCGAAGTGTTGTTTAAATTGGAAGATGTAAAATATTATACAGTAAGTGTAGTGGATGAAAAACCAGAAACAGAAGAAATAGAAACAATTTTTGATGAAATGACAAGACCAGAAGTCTTGCTAGCAACAGCAGTAGCCTTATTAATATTCTGGCCATAAATTGTCCAATTGGGGACGTTTCTTAATGGACATTTAAAAAATATTTTAATATAAAAACGTATATCTAAAAAAATTTATGAAGTGACGAATGTGAATGAAATCATATTAGAAAAAATTAAGGTATCTAATAGGAGAATCTCAAAACCTGATTTTGAGAGGTGCCTATTAGATACCTTTAATTATATACTTTTTATTATCGTTCTAAAATTTAAAAAATGTCCATTAAGAAACGTCCCCAATTGGACATACATAAAGAGTCTTGTTATTTTTATAAATTACCATACCGGGTTTACTGCCATTTGGTTTCTTGACATATTTAACTTCACAAATATCAACAGGTACATTAGAAGAATTTTTGGCTTTACTGTGATAAGCAGCAATCTGAGCACATTTTTGCAAAATGTTTTCATCTGGATAGGTGTTATTTTGTAGTAATAAAATACAATGACTTCCATGAATATCTTTAGTATGAAACCATAAATCTGTTTTTTTGGCATATTTTAAAGTAAGGTAATCATTTTCTATATTATTCCTTCCAACTAGGAAAGTATAATTTTCAATCGTATATTTTATAGGATTAAACTTAACATATTTGTTCTTAGTTAATTTGGACTTTTTAACTTTAGGATTTTTCTTTTCCTTATATTTATCGGTTTTATCTTTAAAAATAGAGCTTTCAGAAATTTCTTCAAATATATTGGTTATATCTTCTATAGAATTACAAGTTTCTAGTTCATAAACAACACTTTCAATATATTCTAAATCACTTAAAGTTTCTTGTTTTTGTTCTCCTACAATTTTTAGTGCATTTTTTAATTTGGTATATTTTTTAAAAAATAGTTTAGCATTATGACTAGGAGAATAACGTTTATCTAAAGGAATGGTAATAAGAGCATTATTCTCATAATAATTTTCTAGTTGTATAGTATCTGTATTATTAGATGGAATTTTGTATAAATTAGCTGTTATTAATTCTCCATATAGTTTATAAATATCCATATTTTCACATTCTTTTAATTTTTGATTGATATTTGCTAATCTATGGTTATATTTTTTTAATATATCTAATATTAATTTTGAAATACTATTTTTATACACTTTTAATTCTTCAGAACTTTCCTTTTTGTAATAGTAATCATCTATAAAAAAGTTAAGAAAAAAAGGCTGTGTATTTTTTGTACTTTTTATTAAAACATAATCTTTTATATTTCCCTTAGCATCTAAAATCGTATTAAAATTTAAATTCAGTGTATCTGTGCATAAAATAATTTCATGTATAAAATGATAAATCTTTTCTAGGATGATATCATCTACTTTAGCTGTATTTTCTAAATGTAATGTAGTAATCACATGATTTACAAAACTTTTACTAATACCATTAAATCGCTTGCAAATTTGAGTAGATAATTGTGTAATAGAAGAATTTTCTGAGTTTAGTTGCAATTTTTCTTTAAAATCATTAAAATCAATGATATCTAAAAAATTCAACTTATCTGTAGATGGATAAACATATTTAACATGAGGAATAATATCTCTTGTTAATATATTATCAGAAGAGATATGTCTTAGGCTATCAATGATAATATTATTTTCATCAACTAGAACAATATTGCAATGTCTACCCATTAATTCAATAATTAATTTTTTAATAATAATATCATCAACTTCATCAAATCCCTCAAATTCTATTGTAATTACTCTTTCTAAGTTTGCAGAGATAATATTTTTTATTCGCAAACCAATTAAATGCTTTCGAAGTAACATACAAAAATTAGGAGCATTTTGTGGATTAGGCTTAGAATGCGTAGTTAAATGTATTCTATAATTCTGAGAGCTTGTACATACATTTAAAGCATAATTCATACCATTTAAATAAAATCCTAAAACAATATCATTTTTATTTGGTTCATATATTTTATCAATTCTAGCACCTGTAAGTGTTTGCAATTCAGAAGTAATTGCTTTTGTAACAATTCCGTCAAATGCCATATTGTATCCTCCTCTTTTATATAAGCCTTTCTTATTTCATACAAAGTATATCATAACATATTTTAAAGGAAAAAGCTATTGCCTAAACCATATTTTAATTATATAATAAAGAAAAATGAAAAGGGATAGATGCCTATGAAATATGATATAAAGGAATTAAGTTTAGAAGAAAAAATTGGGCAAATGATGATTATTGGATTAAATACAGAAGATTCTATTGAACATCTTGATGAAATAATCAATACCTATAAGATTGGTGGAGTTTTACTGTATAAAAAGAATTATAAGAATTATCAAGAAATGGTAAATTTAGTAAACAAAATAAAAGAATTAAATCATAAAAATAAAATTCCCATATTTATCTCTATTGATCAAGAAGGTGGCAGAGTTAATAGAATGCCAAAAGAATTTAAGAATCTTCCAGCTGCAAGTAAATTAGTCGAAAAAAGCATAGATAAAGATATGGTAAAAATCGCAGGTGAAATTACAGGAACTATGTTACATAAAGTAGGAGTTAACATGAACTTTGCACCTGTATTAGACATCAAAAGATTCAAAGATAATCATGCAATAGGAGATAGGGCATATAGTGAAAATCCAAAAGAAGTGTCTAAGTATGGGATAGAGTACATGAAAGCTTTGCAAGAACATAAGGTTATATCTATTATAAAACATTTTCCGGGGCATGGTGCTACAAAAGAAGATTCCCACTTTATACTTCCTAAAATTGTTTATGATATAGAAAAATTAGAAAGTGAGGATATGCAACCTTTTAAAACTGCAATAGAAAATAAAGCAGATGGGATACTAATAGGACATCTAAGAATTCCTAAAATTACAGGAAAACTTCCTGCTTCAATTTCAAAAAAATTTATAACAAAATATGTCAGAAAAAAATATAGATATAATGGATTGATTATTACAGATGATATGAGAATGAAAGGTATTAGGCTTAGATATGGCAAAAATAGAGCAATACAAAAGGCATTTTTAGCATGTAATGATATGATTATTTTTAAATATGATGAAAATATTCGTGTTATTCAGAAAATAATAGATTTAGCAAAACAAAATATATTAGAACAAAAAAGAATTCATAAAAGTGTTATGAGAATTTTAAAATTAAAAGAAAAATATCAGATAAATGATGAACCTATAAATTTTGATGAAGATTTTATAGAGATGATAAATAAAGATATAGAAAAAGTTAGAAAAGAAGTATTATAAAAGAAATACATAAATAAAGAAATTACCTTTTTAGAAATTTTCTTGTTATTTTGATGATAATTATGATATACTATAACATATATTTAAGAAAGGAAAATAAACATGTCAAAACCAATTGTTGCAATCATTGGGAAACCAAATGTAGGAAAATCAACTTTTTTTAATTATTTAGTAGGAAGCAGGGTATCTATTGTACAAGATACACCGGGAGTAACGAGAGATAGAATATATGCAGATACCAATTGGAGAGGAAGAAACTTTACTCTTATTGACACTGCTGGAATTGAACCAGATTCAGAAGACATTATTTTATCTCAAATGAGAGAACAAGCAAATTTAGCAATTTCTATGGCTGATGTTATTATCTTTTTAACAGATATCAGACAAGGAATTACTGCTGCTGATCAAGAAATTGCTGTTATGTTAAAAAAATCTGGTAAACCAATTGTCTTAGTATGTAATAAAGCAGATAATTTTGAAAAAGATAGAGAAGAAATATATGAATTTTATAATCTTGGATTAGGAGAGCCTTATCCAATATCTGCAAGTAATGCAATTGGAATTGGGGATGTCTTAGATAAAATATATGAGAGTTTTCCAGAAAAAACACAAGATGAAGATGAAGAAGACATCATAAAAGTGGCTGTTATTGGAAAACCAAATGTAGGAAAATCTTCACTAATCAATAAAATTTTAGGAGAAAATAGAACAATTGTAAGTGATATAGCAGGAACTACAAGAGACGCAATTGATTCTAGATTTGAAAATGAAAATGGCAAATATATTTTAATTGATACAGCTGGAATAAGAAGAAAAAGCAAGGTAAAGGAATCTATAGAAAAATTTAGTATTATGAGAACATTACTTGCTATTGAAAGAGCAGATGTCTGTTTAATGATGATAGATGCCTTAGAAGGTGTTACAGACCAAGATGCTAAAATTGCAGGAGAAGCACATGAAGCAGGTAAAGGAATTATTATTGTTGTTAATAAATGGGACGAATATGAAAAACAAACAGGAACATTAGAAAAATATAAAAAGGAAATTTACAACAAATTATCATATTTATCTTATGCACCAATTCTATTTATATCAGCAAAGACAGGACAAAGAGTAAATAAATTATTTGATATGATAAATCATGTTAATGAACAAAATAGTATGAGGGTTACAACTTCTGTTCTAAATCAAGTAATCAATGAGGCAATAGCAATTGTACAACCACCAACAGATAAAGGAAAGCGATTAAAGATATTTTATGGTACACAAGCTTCTACAAAACCACCTACATTTGTTATTTTTGTAAATGATAAAGAATTATTTCATTTTTCATATGAAAGATATCTAGTAAATCAAATTCGAAAAGAATTTGGACTAGAGGGCACACCTGTTAGAATCATCGTAAGAGAGAAAAATGAAAAAGATGTATAATTTAATAAATGTTACAAGATGGATGTAATATAAAGAGCGATAAAATAGTAAAATAAAGGAGGAAGAAAATGGTATTAAATGTGATAACAGCAATTATTGCTTACTTAATAGGAAGTATTAATTTTTCAGTTATATTAAGTAAAAAAATGGCAGGGTTTGATGTAAGAGAAAAAGGAAGTGGAAATGCAGGAACGACAAATATGCTTCGTTCAGTTGGAAAAAAAGCGGCAGCATTAACATTAATTTGTGATATTTTGAAAGGGATTGTTGCAATTTTAATTGCTATGTTTATCGGATGGGCATTTCAAGTAGAGAATCAATCTCTTCTTGTACAAATTGCAGGAATTGCAGTAGTTATTGGACATACTTTTCCAGTATTTTTTGGATTCAAAGGAGGAAAAGGTGTTGCAACATCCTTGGGAATTTTGATTATGAGCAATTGGCAAATTGGACTAATTTGTTTGGTATTTGGCGTTTTATTAATTGCACTAACTAGAATGGTTTCATTAGGGTCATGTGCAGCAGCAGTCTTATTTCCAGTTTTAACTTTATTTATTACAGAAAACTATATAGTAACACAAGGTAGTGGATATTTGATTTATAGTATTATACTTGCAGTAATTGTATTATTTAATCATAGAAGTAATATAAAAAGGATTTTGGCAGGAAAAGAAAATAAAATTAGCTTTAAGAAATAAGAAAGAATTTTATGTTAAAAAGGAGAAAAACAAATGAAAAGATATATAGTAATTATTTGTATATGTGTGTTAGTAATAATGATGAATATTTCAATAGTAATGGCAAATAGTACTTATACAATTGAATTAGAGGTAACAAAAAATACAGAAAATAAATCTTTTACATTATATATGCTATTACCTCAAGATTATATAGAATATGCAATAAATAAGGCAGGTCTGGATATAGAATATACTGGAGCAGAAACGCTTAAACAATATGATATTCCATTGATTAATATAGACAAGGAAAAAATACAAAATGAAACATATAGTGAAAATGGGATAGAATATGTGCAAATATTATTAGAACAAAATGAAGACAGTATGTATATATTTGAAATTATAGAAGATTATCCAGATATGGATATGAAACTTAGAGTAAAAAATAATGAGAAAGATTATATTATGCATATTGATAACTTTAAGGTAAAAGATGATGTATGCCAAATAGAATATAATTATGATAAAAACGAAATTAAACAACCTACCAAAATTACAATTAATTTTGGAACATTATTATTAATTATCATTTTAGTTTTTATTGCAATTATAGGCATTGTCGCTAAAAAAAAGGGAAGGAATGAATAAAAGTGAAAAATATAGCAATCATAGGAAGTGGAAGTTGGGGAGTTGCTTTGGCAACTCATCTTGCAAGAGGTGGAAATAAAATAAAAATGTGGTCCTTTTCAGAAGAAGAAAAAGACTTAATTAATAAAGAAAAAAGATGTAAATTTTTACCAAATGTGGAATTACCAGATAATATAGAATGTTTTAATGATTTTGAAGAAGTGGTGCAAGATGCAGATTTCATTTTACATGTAACACCTTCAAAGTTTACAAGAAATATATTTAAACAATATAAACAATATGTAGGAAATAAACCAGTTATTATTTGCTCAAAAGGATTTGAAAAAGAATCTTTGAAAACATTAGATGAAGTTTTAGAAGAAGAATTATCGGGAATTAGACTAGGAGTATTATCAGGACCTAGTCATGCAGAAGAGGTTTCAATTGCAATTCCAACTGTACTAGTAATTGCTTCTAAAGATAAAGAAATATTAAAAAGTATACAAGATACTTTTATGTGTCCAGAGATGAGAATTTATACATCTAGTGATGTAAAAGGTGTTGAATTAGGTGGAGCATTAAAAAATATTATCGCATTTTGTGTAGGAGTAGCAAGTGGAATTGGATTAGGAGATAATACGTTTGCAGCTCTAGTTACAAGAGGATTAGGAGAACTAACCAGATTAGGTGTTGCTTTAGGTGGAGAAAAAGATACGTTTTATGGATTAAGCGGATTAGGTGATTTAATTGTGACATGTTTAAGTGAACATAGTAGAAATAGAAAAGCTGGAAAATTAATTGGTCAAGGAAAGACATTAGAAGAAGCAAAACAAGAAGTAGGAATGGTTATTGAAAGTATTGATAATATTGAAGTTGCTTATGCATTAGGAAAAAAACATAATGTATATATGCCAATTGTGGAGACTGTTTATCAAGTGATCTATGAAAAACTTGATCCAAAAGTTGCAGTACATAATTTGATGACAAGAGAAAAGAAAAGTGAATAATATAGTAATATAAGGAAATAATAAAATGTAATAGAACATGTGAAAGGAATGTTGTAAATGGATTTTTTTGATAAATTAGGAAAAAAAGCAACAGAAGCATATAAAGTTACAGCAGATAAAACAGGAAAAATTGCAAAAGAAACGAAGTTAAAGTTTAGAATGGGAGAACTAAAATCAAAAATAGAAGACATTTATGAAGAAATAGGAAAAAAAGTATATGAAAAACATGTTGCAGGAGAAGAGGTTTCAATAGAAAATAATTTAATAGAAGAATGTAAAAAAATAGATGAAATGAGTAATGAGATAGAATCAATAAGACAAGAATGTTTAGAGTTAAAAGATAAAAAACAATGTCCAAAATGTTTTAAAGAAATTGATAAGGATATGAAATTTTGTCCTGAATGTGGTGCAAAACAAGAAGATAGAAATCCAGCAAAAGAAGTAGAAGTTATAGAAAAAGCAGTACCTTCAGAAGAAGCTGCTAGTTCAAAAGATTTTGAAAATGAAGAGAATGTAGAAGAAAACGAAAAGACACAGACTAATTTAGAAAAAACAACAGAAATAGAAATTAATCCAGATAGCCAAAATATAACGGAAGAAGAAATGAAAAATATAGGACAATAAAATTTGGAGTTCAGGGAAGGAATAAAATATGAAAATTGTAGTACAAAGAGTGAAAGAAGCAGAAGTAAAAGTTGATGGTAAAATTGTAGGAAAAATTCGGAAAAGGATTCTTAGTTTTATTAGGTGTAACACATACAGATACAAAAGAAAATGCTGATTATTTGGTAAAAAAACTATGTAAATTAAGAGTGTTTACAGATGAAAATGATAAAATGAATTTAGCATTAAAAGATGTTGGTGGTGAATTATTAATTGTATCACAATTTACATTGTATGCAGATTGTTCAGAAGGGAATAGACCGTCTTTTATTGAAGCTGCGAAACCAGATAAGGCAGAGGAATTATATGAATATTTTTGTAATGAATGTGCTAAAAATGATATTAAAGTCCAAAGAGGCATATTTGGTGCAGATATGAAGGTGAGTTTATTAAATGATGGACCTGTAACCATTATTATAGAAAAATAAAGATATGTTAAAAAATAATTTGCTTACAACTCAGTCTTTCACAGGATTTCGTAAATTTTTATGTTTATCTGTCAAAATAATTATCAAAGAAACGCTAAATAAATTTTATGGCACCCTTCCAAACACAGAGGTTTGAACGCTTTCCATAAAATTTATTAATAGTTTCTAATTCAATTAATTTCCATCAAAACATAAAAATTTACGAAATCCCATGAAGGACTGAGTTGTAATTTATAAGATAAATAGCAATAGAATAAAAAATGCAAACTAATTTTATTAATAAGGAAATCGTTCATACAAATATTTTATAATCTCATTACCATTTTTTTCATCGATATGAATGTAAACATTTTTATCAAGACAAATCCACATATGAATAGAGTAATCATCCATATTATCAAAAAAAACACCAATAATTTCTGCTAATTCAATTGGATTATTATATTTTTGTTCCCAACGTAAACTTTCATATATATCAAGATTAGTATTATAAAATTTGCTTAAAAATCTATTTAATTCACCATTTTTATTACTATATAAATGAACAGTTACATACATAATTTTCTCCATAATATATTTTTATATTATTTAGTATAAAAAAATGTTTAATTTTTATACATGGAATAAAGTGGCCAAAAAATGTAAATAATAAGAAATATAAAGACAATTTTTTATACAATGAAAAAGCATTATGGAGGGATTTTTTTGAAAAAATTTAAAATTATTTCATATATTATTTTACTAATTGTATTGGTCATATTAGCACTAACAGTATATACAAGTGCAACACAAGATAATAGTAAAGATGAAAAAGAGAAAGCGGTTTCAGAAATTAGATATCTAGATACAAAGTTAGTAGATTTATTTAATAACATGAATAATATTGAAATGAGAAATTATAAAATATATACAACTAAAATAGAAGAATCTAGATCAGCAGAAACAACTGGCGGTGGAAATAGCTCTTCAGAAAGCGGGCAAAACAGTAAAGGAACTAATTCTGATTCATCATCTTCATCAGGGGGATCAAATACAACAAATACAGAAAAAAATTATGAAATGACAGAATCAGGAATTTTAACGAGTTCTAGAGATATTGATTGGACAGCTTGTAAAAATGAAGTGGAACTGATTTATACGTCTATTTCAACTATAACATTAGATTTGTATAAGCAAAATGTAACACAAGAAGATATTTTGAATTTTAATAAAGAATTGGATAGTTTAACAGCAAGTTTACAAGAAGAAAATAAGCAAACAGCATTAGATAATTTAATTAAAATTTATGAATATATACCAAGATTTGCACAAAATGTGTCAGATGATACATTATATAAAACTGTGTTAGAAACAAAATTACATGTATTTAAAGCATATAGTAAGCTAGACACTAAAGATTGGGGAACAATGGCTACAAATTTAACAGATGCAATTAATGTATATTCATCCTTATTGACAAATACGGGAATTGAAACTGGCAAACAATCTAGTATAAATAAAGGATATGTCATGTTAAATGAATTGAAAAATGCAGTTGATTTACAAAATGATTCTATATTTTTAATAAAATATAAGAACTTACTAGAAGAAATTAATAATTTGTGATATAATAACAAATAGAGTAAATTGAATAGTCGCTGGTAAATATCCGAAAGGAGTTACGAGAGGAAAGTCCGGGCTCCATAAGAGCATGATGCTAGATAACGTCTAGTGGGGGCGACCCTAAGGAAAGTGCAACAGAAAATAACCGCCAAAATTTTTGGTAAGGGTGAAAAGGCGAGGTAAGAGCTCACCAGCAATATGGTGACATATTGTGTTTGTGTAAACCCCATCAGGAGCAACACCTAAAAGAGAAGATTAAGCTAGCTCTGGCGCCTTCTCAATTTGCGTGGCTTGAGGTATATAGTAATATATATCCTAGATAAATGACTATTTTAAACGACAGAACCCGGCTTACAGATTTACTCTGTTTTTGTATAAAAAATACTATCTTAAAGTAAAACTTAAATATATAAGTGTAGTTTTTAAATTAAGCACTTCATATCATCTGGCAAAGGACAAGTAAAAAATTGTTCTTTTTTTGTTATAGGATGAATAAAAGAAATCTGATAACTATGTAAAGCTTGTCTACAAATTAAGT
This sequence comes from uncultured Clostridia bacterium, assembly GCA_904419495.1. GTDB lineage: Bacteria > Bacillota > Clostridia > TANB77 > CAG-508 > CAG-269. Next base: position 26,152 of record CAJFRV010000021.1, read on the forward strand.
CCGAAGGTTTTCCATATAATGTATCCCCTAATAAAGGATGACCTATATGACTAAAATGAACACGTATTTGATGTGTTCTACCAGTTTCTAAAATACATCTTACGAAACTATAATTTTCATATTCTTTCATAACTTCATAAATTGTTTTAGAAGGTTGACCAGAGGAGTCAACACATCTTTCAATGATACTACCGTTTTTTCTACCAATTGGTAGATTAATCATTCCATTTTTTTTATCTACAGCTCCTTCAATTATACAAAGATATGTTTTTTTTAAAGTATGCTCTTTCATTTGTTTACTAAATATTTCTTGTATATAGGCACATTTTGCGAAAATAACTAATCCGTGAAGTATTAAAATCTAATCGATTGACAGGTCTTATTTTCTTTTGCAAACCAATAGAATCAAAATAGAATTTTATACCATTAGATAAAGAATCAGCATAATGTAAGATAGAAGGATGAATAGCAACACCAGCAGGTTTATTAACAATTAAAAACCATTCATCCTCATAAATGATATGTAAGTCCATTTTTGTAGAAACAACATTAGCATTATCTTCAGGATAGTCAAAACGAACCGTTAGAATATCATTTATATCAAAAGAATTTCTAGTGTCAACTATACAATTATTAAGCATAATACAGTTTTGTTCAATTAATTTTGTTAATAAACGATTAGAAATTTGTAGTTCATTTTTTAGAATAGAATGAATATTTTCATATTTATTTTTATCATTAACAGTCATACAATATTTAATTTCCATAGTTTCTCCCTAAAAATAACTTATATATCCAAAGTATATACCAGATATATTTTTAAATCAATGTTAAAGGAGATATTTATAATAGTCAAAAGCAAATATAAAAAAATAGAAAAGATAACAAAAAAACTTCCTAGAGTCTTTTACTCTAAGAAGTTTTTACATAAAAATAATATCAATAAACAAGAAGAATGTCAATAATTTTTAGGAAAACTTTTATAAATAGTGTAACAACATATTTCTTATGTATTGAATACAGATATTTTTAATAAACCGCATAAAATTACTATTTGTATAAATTTATTTATTTCTTAGAGTAAAAGACTCTAAGAAAATAAAAAGCATAAGAAAAGAAGGGAGAAAAACAAATGAAAGAAAAATTTAAAAAAACAAATGGTATTACATTAATTGCATTGGTTATAACTATAATCGTGCTATTAATTTTAGCAGGAGTAACAATTGCAACTTTAATGGGAGATAATGGAATATTAACAAATGCAACTAAAGCAAAAAAAGAAGATGCACATGCGAGTGTGAGAGAAGCAATTTCATTGGCATATTCAGAGTATATAATGGAATTAGAAACGGATAAAACAGGAGAAATAACAAAGGTTGCAAGCACAGAAAATGTAAAAATTAGAGGAATAGAAAACCATGTATTCACATCAGGAGAAGAAGGAGGAACATTTAAAGAGTTTTTAAAGGGAAAAGGATATATAGATGATGATGGCGTCATTAATGTAGAAAAGCTAGTAGGTTCAAACTTATCAATGGGAAAAGGAAATATAACAGATAAGAAAGATGTATATATATTTGAAGAAACAGATAATTCATACACAGTAAAATACTATGATGATCAAGGAAATACTGAAGAAACACCATTGTGGCAAGTAGAAAAAGAAGAAGTAATAACAACAAAAACATTAGACATATATAATATGAATGAGGAAATAGAATTTACAATAACATATGAAGAAGGAATGACATGGAGAGAATGGTGCGAGTCAGAATATAACAAAATTCCCTTAGAAGTAGATGAACGATATGATAGTATAGATGATGTGGGAAAATATCATAGATTAAGTATAAAAGATGGAGTAGTTAAGGGGAAGGATCTAATAGATGCAAATCAACAATATTATTTAAAGCCTCTACCTAGATAATTTGTTGTATCATACATGTTTCTAAAATAAAAGGTATTGAATACCTTTTTCTTGCTTTTTAGCTATTTTTATAGTAAAATAGAACCTATACAAAATAAGCAAGGAGTAAAAAATGAGAATCAGATACAAAAAATGGGCAAGGCCAGAACTAGAAGCAAGTCCTTTCTATATAGATAACCCAGAAGAAATGAAAGGAAAATGGAAATCCTATTTTGGAAATAACAACCCGATTCATTTAGAATTAGGATGTGGAAAGGGACAATTTATATCAGAGCTAGCGTCAGAAAATTTAAGTATTAATTATATTGCCATTGACTTAGTAGATGCTATGTTAGGTTTGGCAAAACGAAATGTAGAAGCAAAATACAAAGAAAAAAAGATAGAACCAAACAATATTGTTTTAACAAGATTTGATATAGAAAGAATTTTGTTGATTTTAGAGGAACAAGATCAGATAGAAAGAATTTATATTAATTTTTGTAATCCTTGGCCAAAAGGAAAACATAGAAAAAAGAGATTAACCCATACAAGACAATTAGAAAAATATAGAGAATTTCTAAAAGAAAATGGAGAAATCTATTTTAAAACAGATGATGATGACTTGTTTCAATCTAGTTTGATATATTTTGAAGAAGCTGGATTTGAAGTCATAAAGAAAACTTACGACTTACATGCAGAACCGATATTTGAAAAAAATATCGAAACAGAACATGAAAAAATGTTTTCAGAACAAGGAATTAAGATAAAAGCCTTAATTGCAAAAAAGAGGTGAAAATTGGGGGAGGATTTTTAGGATGAAGATGATTTTTTTCTCCGTCCCCAAAATCATCAAGAAAAATTAAAAAATAACTTGTATTTTGTAAAAATACATGCTAAAATAGAAATAGATTAAAAAAAAACCGATTTTGTGGGAAGATTTTTTTAATCTTTTTTTAATTGTAAAGAAAAACATACTTTATCTTTACAATTTTAGAAGATAAAGTATATTTCCTATAAACATGATTCAGTTATTTTTTAGAAAGGGGTATTAAATGAATACAAAGTATATTTTTGTAACAGGTGGTGTCGTATCAGGATTAGGAAAAGGAATAACAGCAGCATCATTAGGGAGATTATTAAAAAACAGAGGATATAAAGTAACCATACAAAAATTTGATCCATATATCAATGTGGATCCGGGAACAATGAATCCATATGAACATGGAGAAGTTTTTGTAACAGATGATGGTGCAGAAACAGATTTAGACTTAGGACATTACGAAAGATTTATAGATGAAAACTTAACACATAATTCAAGTATTACAATGGGAAAAATCTATCAAAGTGTTATTGAAAAAGAAAGAAAAGGAGATTATCTAGGAAAAACTGTACAAGTTATTCCTCATATAACAAATGAAATTAAAGAAAAAATTTATGGATTTGAAGATACAGACACAGATATTGTGATAACAGAAGTAGGAGGAACTGTAGGAGATATCGAAGGGCTTTCTATTATAGAGGCTATTAGACAAGTTGGGTTAGAGAAAAACAAAGAAGATGTTGTTTATATTCATGTGACTTTATTACCATATATATTTGGATCAAATGAAATAAAATCAAAACCAACACAACATTCAGTTAAAGAATTACAAGGATTAGGAATCCAACCAGATATTTTAGTATGTAGAACAGAACAAGATATTCCAGATACCATTAGAGAAAAGTTATCTTTATTCTGTAATGTCAGAAAATCAAGCGTTATTCAGAATAAGACAGCAGACTGTCTGTATGCAGTACCATTAATGCTAGAAGAAGAAGGACTAGCAAGAGAGGTATGCAATCATCTAAGATTAGAAAAATATATTCCAGATAATGCTAAATGGGAAGAAATGATTGAAAACATTAGAAAAATAGATACAGACAAAGTTGTCAATATTGGTTTAGTTGGAAAATATATAAAACTAGAAGATTCCTATATATCTGTTATTGAAAGCTTGTACCATGCAGGTTTTGCAAATCATGTAAAAGTAAAAGTAACATTAATAGATTCTGAAAAAATAACTAGAGAAAATGTTAAAGAACAATTAAAAGAAATGGATGGTATTGTTATTCCGGGAGGATTTGGAGACAGAGGAATTGATGGAATGATAGAAACTATAAAATATGTAAGAGAAAATCATGTTCCATTCTTAGGAATCTGCTTAGGAATGCAAATGGCAGTTGTAGAATTTGCAAGAGATGTTTTAGGAATTCAAGATGCTGATTCAGAAGAATTTAACAAAGAAACAGAAAATCAAGTTATCCATATTATGGAGGAGCAAAAAAAGGTTAATAAAAAGGGTGGAACTATGAGATTAGGGGCTTATCCATGTGTGATAAAAGAAGGAACTTTAGCACAAAAATTATATGGAACGACTGAGATTTCTGAAAGACATAGACATAGGTTTGAATATAATAATGATTATAGAGAAAGACTAGAAGAAGCTGGTTTGAAAGTATCTGGAACTTCACCAGATGGCTTATTGGTAGAAATGGTAGAAATACCAGAACACCCATATTTTATTGCAGGACAATTTCATCCAGAATTAAAATCTAGACCAAATAGACCGGGACCATTATTTGTGGGATTAGTTAATGCAGCGAAAAAATAAGAAAAGCAAGTATTAACGAAATCAAAGATTTCGACAAACATATACAATAAAAAACCGGGACATTCTCAAGTGAGAGTGTCCCGGCTTTTTTTAGGGTTTTTTAATTTTACAACGAATCAATATAATGTATTGCCTGAGAGGCTGAGCTAAACCACAGGACGTCATGTCCTGTTTGGCTCTCTTTAAGAAGATTCATAGCCTTTTCCCACTCCGGGGATTCCGGCTTTGGAAATTTCGTCATATCAAGCGGTTTATATGATGAGGCAATATATGAGCTGATCTCGAGCATATAATCTCCACACATTCCTACATATACCACCAGCCGTGAATAAGGTTTCTTAAGTAAATACTCTCTTAAGAAAGACCGCTGTTTCTCGTCCTCTAAAAGGCTCTGCCTGATTCCAAAAGTAACATTAATTTCTTCCATTTTTTAAACCCCTTTTTGCAGGTGTATCAACCTGCACCTTTCCTAATTTTTTTATAGCATACACATTGGTAGCCATTATATATATTATACTACATTTTACATAAAATAGCAACTTGAGTAAAAAATAAACCACTATTCATAAGCTAAAAAGAGTAGAGTTTATACAAAATTTAAGAGGCATATTTACAAAAATAATTGGATTATGATATAATGGGTAAGTACAAAAGCAATTTAAGAGGTGATAATAAAAGATGGCACTACTTACCATAGTATACGTATTAATATTTGTCATATTTGCACTTGTTATATATGCAGTAATGCAAATAAGAATGTTTGGAATGAAGGTAAAAGATTTCTGGGGCTTTATAGAAGCAAACCAAATGTTAGATAAATTATATATATTTGCAAAACAATATGAAAGAATGACACCACAAGAACAAGTTGTTTATCTGGCAGAAGCGGAAAAAATATTTAAAGCTTTTGATAAAGTACCAGATGAGTTATGGGAAGAAGAATATGATAAATACAAGGAAGTTGTTAATAAATATAATGATATTCGAATGCTTAGATGGAACTCTAATTAATTGAAGTTAGGAGATAAAAATGGTATAAAAAAATCCAGTATTTAAACTGGATTTTTTGTTTTATATATTAAATTTACTATTCTTCAACTTTTTTAGATGTTTTAGCTTTTTTTGAATCATCAGTCATAACCTCTTTTATAGCACCTAAACTACTTAAAGCAGTAGTTGCATCAAATGGAATAAATACTTTATTAGCTTCACCATCAGCAACTTTCTCTAATGCTTCTAGAGATTTTAATTGAACTAATTTTTCATCAGGATCAGATTTCTTAATAGCATCATAAACCATTTGGATTTCTCTAGCTTTAGCATCAGCAACTTCTTTAATTGCTTGAGCCTCACCGACAGCTCTTCTAATTTGTGATTCTTTATCAGCTTCAGCTTCTAAGATAGCAGCTTGTTTTTTACCTTCTGCAATAGTAATTGCAGATTGTCTTTGAGCTTCTGCTTCTAGAATTAAAGCCCTTTTATTTCTTTCAGCATTCATCTCTTTTTCCATGGCATCTCTAACGTCAGCAGGTGGTTCGATATCTTTGATTTCCACTCTGTCAATTTTACAACCCCATCTGTCTGTTGCTTCATCAAGAACAACTCTTAATTTTGTATTAATACCATCTCTTGAACTAAAAGTTTCATCTAAATCCATTTTACCAATAATATCACGAATAGTTGTAATTGCTAGATATTCAATACCCTTTTTCAAACTCTGGATTTCATAAACAGCTTTTGCTGGATCTGTTATTTGATAGAACACAACTGTATCAATTGTGATAGTAACATTATCCTTTGTGATAACACTTTGAGGTGGAATATCCATTGTTTGTTGCTTTAAGCTTACAACACTTCTTACATGATCAAAAAATGGAACAATGATTGTAAGACCAGCATCTGCTACCTTATAAAATTTACCTAATCTCTCAATGATATATACCTCAGATTGTTTAACGATTTTTATTGACATAAATGCGATTACTAAGATGATAATAAGTAATATTCCTAAAAAAATCATAAAACTTCCTCCTTTTTTAACATCCTTAATTTTTTATTTTAAATATATAGTCTATTTTTTTATAATTGGTGAGACAATTGCCTTTACACCATCTATATCTTTTATTTCTACTTCAGTACCTTTTTCAATATTTGAACCGTTAGAACCTTCAGCAGACCAAACTTCACCTTCTACTTTAATTTGTCCTGATCCATCAATAGAATCTATGTCTTTTATAACAATTGCTTTTTTTCCGATAATAGAGAATGCATTTGTTTTTTCTGCATTATCTTTTTTATGTACAAATTTTTTTACGAAAGGTTTTGTCGCTAAAATTAAAATTGCAGAACATACTACAAACACAGTTGCTTGGACCATTAAATTGTCTGTAAAAAAACTAACGCACATGGTAATTAAACCTGCAACTCCTAACCAAAAAATCAAAAAACCAGTTGTGATAATTTCTGCTATAAAAAATATTCCAGAAGCCACTAGCCAAAATTGCCACATAATAAATCCTCCTTTATAAAACTCACACTATATATATTATACTACAAAATATGGAAAAAATAAAGAGTTTTGGTAAAAATAGTTCATATGGATTTTTTAATTAACCACCATTTTTATTTTATAAAGAAAATAACTTGTATTTGAGTAGAAAAAATGATATAGTAATAGGGAATTTAACAAAGGAGAAGTATAATGAGAAAAGTAGAAAATAAGAATATGAAAAATGAAAAAGCAATTACATTAATTGCCTTAGTAATTACAATTGTTGCTTTAATTATATTATCAAGTATTGTTGTAAATATTGGAAAAAATAGCATAAAGGAATCGAAAGAAGATGCAATGCTAAGTGAATTAGGAATGATCCAAAATGCTATACTACAAAGAAAAACCAAAGCAGATCTAACAAAAGAGACATATCCGGGGCAAATGATTACAACAGCAGGAATTAGTTTAGAAGAAGTAATTGATGAAATAAATGAGAATAAAGCTTCTGGAGAAGAAACAATTACAAGAAAAGATACAAATAATGATCACTATTATTTGTTATCAAATGAAAATGGTGGATTAGAAGATCTGGGCATTACGAATTCCGAGGATGCATATATTGTAAATTATGAAACAGGAGAAGTTATTAATTATACAACAAAATTAACAGGAACAGGTAAACCTTTATATATTTATGCAAGAGAGCAATAGCAGGATTTTTTGAACATTTACTATTTATATTATATCATTCAAAGCTTGCATCATTGTATACAATTGTTAGAAAAAGTGATGTTATTAGATAAAAAGTGATTTTTCCTAATTAAGAGACAATTTAAAAGGAGGACTACCATGACAGAAGAAATGAAAAACAAGATATTACAAATAGGCATTTCAAAAGACGATATTTTATTTGATGAACCTATGGCAAAACATACTACTTTTAAAGTAGGAGGACCTGCTGAATGTTATATAAAAATCGATAATATACAAGACTTAAGGCATATACTAAAATTTGCAAAAGATAATCAAATAGCTATAACAGTATTAGGAAATGGTAGTAATGTATTAGTATTAGATAAAGGAATCAAAGGAATTGTCTTAAATATACGATTTAATAAGATTGAAATGATGAATCTTGATGGAAAAATTTTTGCCAATATTGGTGCAGGAATTAAAATTTCTATTTTTGGACATTTACTTCTAAAAAATGCTATCACAGGATTTGAAGAATTATCAGGAATACCGGGAACAATTGGTGGAGCAGTTAGAATGAATGCAGGTGCTCATGGTAAAGAATTTAAAGATATTGTAAGTTCTGTTACTTGTATGGATTATGATGGAAATATAAAGCAATTTGAAAATGAAGATATGCATTTTGAATATAGAAAAAGTATGTTAAAAGGCAAACCATATATTGTGCTAGAAGTTCATATGCAATTTCAAAAAGGAGAAGAAAAAGACATAAAAGAAAAAATGGAGGAATATGCAACTTATAGGAAAGAAAAACAACCAATTGAATATCCAAGTGCAGGTAGTACATTTAAAAGAGGAACAGATTTTATTACAGCAAAGTTAATTGATGAAGCAGGTTTAAAAGGATACAGCATTGGAGGGGCAGAGGTTTCTAGCAAACACGCAGGATTTATTATAAACAAAGGAAATGCAACCGCAAAAGATATATTAGAATTAATCGAATATGTAAAACACAAAGTAGAAGAAAAATTTAATAAGAAGATAGAATTAGAGATTGAGATTATGGGAGAGAGTTAGGATGAATGGTTTTATGCATTGGTTTAAATCAAGTACAAAAATGAAAAGATGGATATTCTTAATTTTGATAGGAATTATATTATGTTGTTATGGAATTGCAGAAATCTTAGTTATGAGAGAAATATCTTTTCAAGAAGTTGGAAAAGTTGTTGCCATATTTGTTGTAGGATTTGTCGCAATTGTTGTAGGGTTAGTCTATATCAATAAGAGAACATTAGAAGTATTAATTGAATCGACAGATGAAAGAATGGAGAATAGAAAAAATGTCAATATCAATTCATTAATTTTTAATAAAACAGTGTATGATAAAGGACCTAATATTGTTGTAATAGGAGGAGGTACAGGATTAAATACTGTTCTTTCAGGTTTAAAAAATTATACAAGTAATTTGACGGCAATTGTAACGGTATCAGATTATGGAGAAACAATCACAAATTCAAGAAGAGAACTACAAACTTTACCACTAAATGATATAAAAGATAGTATAGTCGCATTAGCAAAAAAAGATGAGCAGGTTCAAAAATTATTTAATTATGAGTTCCAGAGTGGAAAATTGAGAGGTTTGGATTTTGCAGATATCTACTTTCTAGCAATGAAAGAAATAAATGGAAATTTTGAAGATTCTATTATAAAAAGTAATGAAGTTATCAATATGATAGGAAAAGTTATACCAGTTACCTTAGATGAGATGAAAATTACAGCAGAATTGGCAAATGGATATATTGTGGAAGAAAAATCAAGGATACCAGAAGTAGTTTCTGAAAAATTAACAAAAATCAATAGAATTACGATAAGCCCAGCTAATTGTAAACCAGCACCGGGAGTTGTAGAGGCAATTAAAGCAGCGGATTGTATTATTATAGGACCGGGAAGCTTATATACAAACGTAATACCAAATCTTTTAGTAAATGGTGTTAATAAGGCAATTAAAGAAAGTACAGCTATAAAGGTATATATTAGTAATATTATGACAGAACCGGGACAGACAGATAATTATAGTGTAGCAGACCATATTAATGCAATTATTGAACATTGTGGGCAAGGTATCATGGATTATTGTATTTATGATACTGGAGAGATTATACCAGAATTTATTAAAAAGTATAATTTAGAAGGACAAGATATTGTAGAACAAGATGTAGATAAAGTAAAAGGAGTTAAATTCTTGCAAAGAAATTTATCTATGGTAGATAGTGAATTTATCAGACATGATCCAAATTTGGTAGCAGCGTCTATTATTGAATTGATTTGTGATGATTTAAAATATCAAGATAAACAAAATGATCCACAATATTTAATGCTAAATACGAAATTACAAGAAGAAAAACGAATTAATAAAAAGAAAAAGGCAATGGAAAAGAAAAATAGAAGTGGTAAAAAGATACATGAAAAACATTTAAGAGGAAAGAGTAAATTTAGTAATAAATATAGTGAGAGAATTGCTTCTATAAAAGAAGCAGATGAAAAAGCAAGAATAAAGACAGAAAGTGCAAGAAAAAGAATGAATAAGACATATGACAAAAACGAGGAAGAGATACATAAAACAACAAAACCTAAAAGTGCAAGAGGAAGAGGCAGAAGAGTGAAAACGAAATCAGAATTGAGAGAGGAAATGATGAAAACATTAAATGATAGCACTTATAAGAAAAACGTGCGTTAACGAAAGCAAAGCTTTCGACGCACAAATGTGAAGACTGCTTCGCAGTACTTCACGAATATAAGAAGTTTAACCTTTTTGT
>CAJFRV010000021.1:36814-58958 GCA_904419495.1 uncultured Clostridia bacterium
CACGAATATAAGAAGTTTAACCTTTTTGTATACGAAAAAATCTATATAGGGTCAAAATAAAAGAGGATTTTTTCTATACAATAAGAAAAACGTGCGTTAGCGAAAGCAGAGCTTTCGACGCACAAATGTGAAGAAAAAATAAGATACGGAGGATATTATGAAATTTACAAAGGAAAGTTTAGATTTAGAAACAGGAATTACAAAAGAATGGTTAATTACAAATGGAATAGGAGGATTTGCTTCTTCTACAATTATTGGTGCAAATACAAGAAAATATCATGGGCTATTAGTAGCACCATTGAATCCACCAGCAAACCGATATGTGATTTTATCAAAATTAGATGAATCTATTGAAGTAAGAGGAAGAAAATATGATTTATACACAAATATTTGTGAATCTTATATTTCTCATGGATATCAATATCAAGAAGAATTTGAAAAAGATTACTACCCTACATTTAAATATAAAGTGCAAGGAATAGAAATCGAAAAAAGTATTTGTATGGAATATAATGAAAATACAGTAGGTGTATATTATAAAATCAAAAATGGAAAATATAAAGCAAAATTAACATTAGCACCGATTATGAATTTTAGAGATTTCCACACAATGAATACAGGACATCATTTTGATATAAAACAACAAATAAATGGTACAAAAATAAAAGTAGTGATAGATGATAAGTCACAGACACCTGTATATATGAATTTGTCAGAGGGAACATATATACCACATGAAAATGATGATTTTAAGCATATGTTTTATGTAGAAGAAGAAAAAAGAGGATTTTATCCAGAAGAAAATCATGCAGTTCCGGGAGTCTATGAAGTTGAAATAAAAGCAAATGAGGAAAAAGAAATTTCATTTGTATGTTCTTTAGAAGAAAATATAGAAGAAAAAGATGTAAAAGAAATCTTAGAAAAAGAGATTTATAGAATAGATAGAGAAATAGAAAAAACAGGCCTAATTTCTAATAAAGAAAATAAAACTAAAAAAGAATTAAATGAAGAAGAACTAATAAAAACCTATTTAAAAGCAATTGATAATTTCATTGTATATAGACCAAACTTTAGATTACATACCATTATTGCAGGATATCCATGGTTTTTAGACTGGGGAAGAGATACATTAATAGCTTTTGAAGGATTACTATTGGTAACAAAAAAATATGATATTGCAAGAGAAGTTTTATTGACCATGGTAAAAGATATAAAATATGGATTAGTACCAAATGGGTATTCTGGATATGATAGCAGACCATTATATAATAGTGTAGATGCATCTTTACTATTATTTGAGCAAGTGCAAAAATATTTAGAATATACGAGGGATTACAAATTTGTTAAAGAAAAAATGTATCCTAAAATGGAAGATATTATTAAGAACTATGTGGAAGGTAACAATGTAGATGGAAACAATATCTATTTAGATAATGATGGATTAATGGTTTCTGGTACAGAAGATACACAAAATACTTGGATGGATGCAAAAGTAGGAAATATTGCTGTTACCCCAAGAAATGGAAAAGCGGTAGAAATAAATGCTATGTGGTATAATGCCAATATGATTATGGCAAACTTAACTTTGAAAATTGGTGATTTACTACAAATAAAAAAATATAAAGATCTTGCAAAAAAATGTAAGAAAGCATTTGAAGAAAAATTTTATAATCCAAAAACAAAATGTCTTTACGATGTATTAGGAGATGACAAAATAAGACCAAATCAATTATTTGCTTTAAGTTTAACATATCCTGTAATAGATGAGGACTCAGAAATAGCAAAAAATATGATAAGTGTTGTAGAAAAGAAATTATTAAACTCTTATGGATTAAAAACATTAGCAAAAGGTGAAGAAAATTATGTAGAAGTTTATGAAGGAGATAGTTTTAAAAGAGATAGTAGTTATCATCAAGGAATTACATGGGTATGGTTATTAGGTTTATATTATAATGCACTTAAAAACATGAAAGATAAAGCAAAAGAAGAAGAAAAAGAAATGATAGAAAACAAAATAGAAAAATTTGTAGAAAAGACTAATAAAATTTTCAAAAAAGAGATTAATGAAAATGGTTGTATTGGAAGTATATCAGAAATGTATGATTCTGTAAAACCACAATTACCAAAAGGTACGATAGCACAAGCTTGGAGTGTTGCAGAAGTATTCAGGATCATCATGAGTAAAAGAGATTAAGTGTCCAATTGGGGACGTTTCTTTTTGGGACATTTTTATGTAAAGTTTTAATTATAATAAAAATCATATATCATAAAAATCTATTACATTCCTCGGCTAACATTACATCATAAAGAAAAATTAAAGGTATCTAATAGGCACCTCTCAAAATCAGGTTTTGAGATTCTCCTATTAGATACCATTTTTATGATATATGATTTTTATTTTTTAAATGGCTAAAATGTCTCAAACAGAAACGTCCCAATTGGACATTATTCCCTTAATGGAATATTTCTAAAAATGTAGTTGAAATTGAAAAAAATTATGATATAATGTGAACAGAAATTCGAAAGAAAAGGTGCTTGAAAATAATTACAGCATTGAAGAAAGGAAAGAGAAAAATGAGAATATTAGGAATTGATCCGGGATTTGCAATAACAGGATATAGTATTATAGATTATATAGGGAATAAATTTCATTTAGAAACTTCAGGAGCTATTTTGACAGAAGCAAAAACTTCGTTTCCTTTGCGACTAGAAAAAATTAACAAAGAATTGGATAATATTATAAAAATGTATCAGCCAGATGCAATGGCAATTGAAGAGTTGTTCTTTAATAATAATGCAAAGACAGCAATTAATGTGGCACAAGCCAGAGGCGTTATATTAGTAACTGCAAGACAAAATGATCTAAATATATATGAATATACACCACTTCAAGTAAAACAAGCAGTTACAGGATATGGAAGAGCTGATAAAATTCAAGTACAAAGAATGGTAAAGATGATTTTAAATGAAGAAAAATTACCAAAATTAGATGACGTGACAGATAGCATGGCTATGGCAATTTGCCATGCACATTCTTCTAAATTTGCACAAAAATTGTAAGAATTAAAAGAAATAGAACTACAAAAATATTATAGTAAAACATAAATATAGGAGGAGGATTTTCATGATAAAAATAGAAGAATTAGAAAAAGAATTAAATCAGAACATTTTAAAAAATATCTATTTACTATTTGGTGAAGAACTATTTTTATTAGAAAATTCATTGAAAAAGATAAAGCATTTATTTGGAGAATGTATTAAAGGAATCAATTATATACCAATTGATGAAACAAATATCGGAGAAATGATATCTGATATAGAGACACCTGCATTTGGATATGAAAAAAAACTAATTATTGTCAGAAATTCGGGAATACTCAAAAAAGAAGGAAAACGAAAAAATACAGAATTGGGAAAAATAAGAGATAGATTGGCAGAATATTTAGAAGCTAATAATAAATTCATAAAAGAAAGTATCGTCTTAGTATTTATTGAAGAAGATGTAGATAGTAAAACAAATTTATATAAAATAATTGATAAGTTAGGCACGATTTGCAATTTTGAATATCAAAAACCCATTCAAATAGAGAAAAGAATGAAAGCAATTTGCCACGCATATAAAGTAAATATATCAGACGCTAATTTAAGATATTTTATAGAGTGTTGTGGTACGAATATGCAAGAATTAATTAATGAAATTAGAAAATTGATTGAATATGCAGGAGAAAATGGAACCATCCAAAAACAAGATATTGATTCTTTATGTATCAAAAAATTAGAAAGTGTTATATTTGATTTAACAGATAGTTTAGGGAAAAAAGAAACTGGCAAAGCATTACAAGTTTTACAAAATTTGTTATATGCAAAAGAGCCTATTCAAAAAATATTGATTACATTGTATAATCACTTTAAAAAATTATACTTTACCAAACTAGCTATGAAGTATAACAAAGATATTATAACCAGTTTGAATTTAAAACCAAATCAAACATTCCTAGTAAACAAATATAAAATGCAATCAAAATATTTCGAAGAAAAAGATTTAAAAGCAATTTTACAAAATTTAAGAGATCTAGATTATCATTATAAGATTGGATTAATTGATTTACAAGTAGGATTAGAATCTATACTTTGTCGATATTGTTCTGTTTAAAAATACAAAATTATATAACAGAAACAGTTATAGAATCTTACTTGCATAAAATTGTACCAAGCAAACGCAATTCATATATTTTTAATGTATAATAAATCCCAATATTGCTAAAAATAACAATAAAATATTTTTAACAATAGGTGATTTATAATGAAAATAAAACAAAATAAAAGAAGAATATTTATGATAGGTATTATGACTTTATCCATTCTATCTATCATTTGCTACATTTTTTTAAAAAACAATGAGGTAGAGGCTTTATCAAAATATGGTTCAAGAGGAAATGAAGTAACACAAATTCAAACAAAATTAAAAAGATGGGGTTACTATAATGGAAATATAGATGGTATATATGGAAGTCAAACACAAGAGGCAGTTAGATATTTTCAAAGGAAAAATGGACTAACAGTAGATGGAATAGCAGGACCTAAAACGTTAGCAGCTATGGGAATATCTAGTTCATCATCAGGATCTACATCATCTTCTAGTAATAGTAGTAATGTCAATTTATTAGCAAGATTGATTTATGGAGAAGCAAGAGGAGAACCATATACGGGACAGGTAGCAGTAGGAGCAGTGGTTATGAATAGGGTAAAAAGTAGTTCATTTCCAAATAGCATTTCAGGAGTGATTTATCAATCAGGTGCATTTGATGCTGTAAAAGATGGTCAGATTAACTTAACTCCAGATTCAACTGCAAAAAAAGCAGCACAAGACGCGATTAATGGTTGGGATCCAAGTTATGGAGCTATTTATTATTTTAATCCATCTACAGCAACGAATAAATGGATATGGTCAAGACCAATGACAGTAACGATTGGAAGACATAGATTTTGTAAATAGAAGGGGACGGCAATACTTTTTAAGTATGCCGTCCTTTTCTGTGTGGTCATGCAACATCTAAAAATATTTTAGAATATGCGGATTTAACACAGGAATTAATCCCAACTCTTTTATGAAATTTTTTAGAAACAAAAGTAAATAAGTTTCATTTACCTCGGATTTTTTTCCGAGAATTACATAGTTGAATTTACCGGATTTGATAAATAATCCAAAATATCCAACAGTTGTTTTTTTTCCTTCGATCACAATACGATAAGCATTATAGTCTTCATATAATGAGATCAAGGGAAAAGGAAACAGTTCGAAATGCTGATCTTCCTGAGATTTAAGTTCATAGTTGGGATTAGGAATGTCTTTAATCTCAACAGTTTTCGCTAAAGGTGTTATTGTTTTTTTCCGTCTTTTCTTACTCATAATACCACTCTCCTGAATTTTAATATAAAGAAAGTATATAGGTAAAATCATGTAAAGTCAATAAAAATGAAAAAAAGGATTTGAATACAAATAAACAGTATGTTAGAATATACCTTGAGAAGGGAATGAGATTAAACATGATAGATTTAGAAAAAGATGTAAAATATATAAAAGGTGTTGGTCCCAATCGAGTGAAACTATTAAATAAATTAGGAATATTTACTTTAAAAGATTTAATTACATATTATCCAAGAACTTATGAAGATAGAAGTAAACCAAAAAATATTGCAGAATGTATAGATGGTGAAGAAGTACTAATTGAAGCATATGCTAGTGGAAAGGTAACTGATGTAAGACTTAGAGGAAAAACTATGCAAAAATTGGTAATTAGAGACGAGACAGGTGTGGCAACAGCTGTATGGTTTAACCAAAGTTATTTAAAAAATAAATTTAAACAAGGAGAAAAATATACTTTTTATGGGAAAATAAGTAATATTTTTGGAAAAATTACGATAAATTCACCTGTTTTTGACGAGGAAGGAAAAACATCTAACACAGGGAAAATTATACCTATATATCCACTAACATTTAGTTTATCACAAAATACCATTAGAAGGATTATGGAAAATGCAATAAAAGAAGTAGAAGGTAAGTTAGAAGAAACGTTACCAGAATATATATTGAAAGAATATAAATTAGAAGGCATAAATGAAGCAACCAAAAGTATCCATTTTCCACAGGAATTTAAAGATTTTAATATTGCGAGAAATCGATTAGCTTTTGAAG
This sequence comes from uncultured Clostridia bacterium, assembly GCA_904419495.1. Lineage (GTDB taxonomy): Bacteria > Bacillota > Clostridia > TANB77 > CAG-508 > CAG-269. The sequence continues at coordinate 43,011 of CAJFRV010000021.1, forward strand.
AATTATTAACCATGCAATTAGCTCTGCTAGAATTAAAAAATAGTTATATTAATGAAGAAAAAGGAATTCAATTTAGCAAAGATGTTCATATGTCAGATATTATTAACAAATTGCCATTTCAATTAACAAATGCCCAAAGAAGGGTATTAGAAGAAATTGATAATAATATGGAATCTGATAAACCAATGAATCGATTATTGCAAGGAGATGTTGGTTCAGGAAAAACTGTTATTTCTATGTGTGCAGCATATAAAGCAGTAAAATGTGGTTATCAGGCAGCGATTATGGCACCGACAGCTATTTTAGCAACACAACATTTAGAAAATTTTAAAAAGATATTTGATGAATTAGATATCAAATGTGAATTATTAATTTCAGCCATGACGAAAAAGAAAAAAACAGAACTTCTAGAAAGATTAAAAAATGGAGAAATTGATATTTTAATTGGAACACATGCTTTACTACAAGAAAATGTAGAATTTAAAAATTTGGGACTAGTCGTAACTGATGAGCAACACCGTTTTGGTGTGAAACAAAGAACAACGATTGTTGAAAAAGGACAAAATCCAGATGTGCTGGTTATGACTGCAACGCCAATTCCAAGAACTTTAGCTTTAATATTATATGGAGACTTAGATATCTCTATTATTGATGAATTACCACCAAATAGGAAAAAGATAGACACATTTGCAGTAACCAAGGGAATGGAAGATAGGATTAATAACTTTATAAAAGTACAATTAAAAGAAGGTAGACAAGCATATATTGTATGTCCATTAGTAGAAGAAAATGAAGAATTAGATTTAAAATCAGTTGAAAAGTTATATGAAAAATGTAAAACGGAAACATTTCCTGAATATAGAGTAGAATACATACATGGAAAAATGAAAGCAAAAGATAAAGACGACATTATGATGAGATTTAAAAATAAAGAGATTGATATACTAATTTCAACGACTGTTATTGAAGTTGGTGTAGATGTGCCAAATGCCAATATTATGGTCATAGAAGATGCACAGAGATTTGGGTTAGCACAATTGCATCAGTTGAGAGGAAGAGTTGGAAGAGGAGAATATAAATCCTATTGTATTCTAAAATATGAAGGTAAAGGCGAAACAGTTAGAAAAAGAATGAAGGTTATGTGTGATACAAATGATGGGTTTATTATTTCAGAAAAAGACTTAGAATTAAGAGGCTCTGGAGATTTTTTTGGAACAATGCAACATGGACTCCCAGAATTTAAAATTGCGAATTTATTTGAGGATATGAACATATTAAAGGTAGCACAAGAAGCAGCTATAAAGATTATTGATAAAGATCCAAAATTAGAAAAGGAAGAGAATATGAGGTTAAAAAGATTAATCAAGGATAAGTTTACTAAAAGGATAGAAATATGAAAATAGGATAGACGTTAAGGTCATTTTAACGTCTATTGACTTTTTATAGAAAAAATATTAATATATATCTATATAATAAAAAAGGATGTTGATTTATATGTTTCAACTAATTATCAGATTAATTGGTTTAATAATGATTTTAATAGGTGTAATTTTAATATATGATGCAAGAATTATTACAAAAAGATTCTTTGGATTTGGGGACCAAAATGAGGGCTCAACTGGGTTGAAAATTTTGGGATTTATAGTAGCAATAGTTGGAGCTTTAATAATCTATTTTGTAATATAATTATGTAATAGATTTATTTGAAATTTACTAAAAACTATTGACAATAAAAATAGATTTGTGCTAATATAATTATTGTTAGTTTATACACGCGGATGTGGCGGAACTGGTAGACGCGCTGGTCTTAGGAACCAGTGAGAAAAATTACATATTTTAAAAAAAATTATATATGCGGGTGTGGCGGAACTGGCAGACGCGCTAGTCTTAGGAACTAGTACCGAGTGTGTGGAGGTTCGAGTCCTCTCACCCGCACCAAACAGAAAATTGGTAATTTTTCTAACAAATTTCGCACAATTTTCTAACACTTTTTTAAATTAGTTGTTGTTTTAAGTTGGTGAGCTTGCAACAACTTTTTCTTTTGGTTTAAAAATATTAAAATTTTCTACGTTTTTTTCATAAAGATTATTTAGTGCTTCTTTACTCATTTTATAAATTTCATTTTTCTTTGTTTCTAATACATTTTGGAATTTTTCAATCAATACTTGTGCTGATATTTCTTTATTACTTTCGTCCATATGCGTATATATCATTGTTGTTTGAATATTTGAATGTCCAAGCCATATTTGAATTTCTTTTATTGGTACTCTATTTTGAATTAATAAAGTTGCACATGAATGCCTTAAATCATGTAGACGTATATGTTTTAAATTGTTATCTTCTAATATTTTAGCAAATGTATGGGTAAGATAGTTCGGCTTCATAAGTTCTCCATTAGGCATTAAACATACATAATCTTTATATTTATTGTTATAAGTTTTTCCAAATATCTTTCTATATTCTGCATAAATTTTTTTATATTCTTGTAATAAATCAGCAATAAAATCAAATAGAGGTAATGTACGATATGAAGATTGAGACTTAGTTTTATTTTTAAAAACGAATTGAGTTACACCATTAACTTTAAACCTTTGAACAGTATGTTTAATAGTAATTGTTTTTCTTTTGAAATCTATGCAATCCCATTTTAGTCCTAGAACTTCTTCACGTCTTAATCCATAAACTGCTGCTAATATTACAGGTAATCTAATTGTTGTTTCTTTGACTACTTCAAATAAATGTAATAATTCTTCATGCTTGTAGAAACTTGGAATATAATAATCAGATTTAATTGGTTTTAATTTTTGTATAAAATTATATTCTAATAATTCCTGTTCAACAGCCCTATTAAGAACACAAGATAGAATTGACCTATTATGTTTTATTGTATTAGCTTTTAATCCTTCACCATAAAGATATTCTATGTAATTATATATATCAGCTAAACTAATATCTCTTAATAATATTTCCTCATTTTCAAAATATGGTATTATTCTACCATTACAATAATCATAATATCCTTTATAAGTACTTGGAGTAACTTGATTTTCAACAAACTTTAGCCATTCTTTAATGTAATCACTAAATAACATATCCCTGTATGACCCCATTTTTTTTAATCTTTGTTCTTGTGGGTCATTAGATAATTTATTAATTAATTCTGTAATAATTTTCTTTATTAAATTTATGTTGGGATTTTCTTCAATAATTTTCATTAAAGAAGTTATCATATCTTGTTTTGGCATATCATACCAACAAGATAAGCATTTTACAATTATTAGTTCTTCTTCACTAGTTAATTGTGTATTATCTAGTACTAAAGGAGTAGATGTTGAGTTCTCAATAGAAATACTATTATTAATAGATGTTTCTTTTTCTACAGTCTTATTTTTTTCTTGAAGTAATTCCTCAGCAGTTTTTTTGTTTTCTATATTAGCCGTTTTATCATATAAGACACGGATATCTGATAATAATTTTTGAGCCTTTAATTCATTCTTTTTACCACTTACAGTTATTTGAGTTGGAATCCATTTTAATTCACGAGTCCCTTTTGGATACATATTTAAAACTATATAATAGAAAATTCCTTTTATTTGTAGGCTACCTGTTACCAATATTCCTCCTTTCTGTTGCCTACTGTTATTTAACATTAGAATTATTATAACATAAAACATGATAAAATAGGCAACAATTTAGCCAATAAAAAACAAATACTATTAGCTTCTGACCAATAGTATTATTTTTATATTTCTCTATATATAAAAGACTTTTTTATGCTAGTAAAGGAATAAACATATAAAATAACAAGAAAAACTATAAAATAATTAAAAAATATTATATAAGAGATTTAGGAATAATATGGTAAACCTTTTAGGGGAAATATAGAAATAATCAAAATCCATATTAAATATATCAATAAAATTTTTTTTAGCAAGAGCAATATTTATAGAGTTTATGGAATTATAAATATTACTATTGATTTTTCTAATACTAACATTTAACTGTTTGCTAAGCATAGAACACAAATCTTTATATTTTACATCTGTAAAATTATTAAAATAAGCTAATTTTATTATTTCTTTAAAATATCTTGTTCCTAGATTAGCATGATTTAAACCTAATTTAGAAAGAGTAGAATTTAAAAAGATATCTATTTGTTTTTTATCATTTGAATTTTCATTATATTTTTCTAACATAATATATACCTCCGTTTTTTCTAAAGATTAATATTATGATAACAATTTAAAAGAATATGGTCAAAAGAAGAAAATGTTGCGTGATACGAAATAGAAAAGGTAAAAAAGAATAAAATAAAGGCAAAAAATAATAAAAGTTGCGTAAAACGAAACAAATCATATAATGAATTCTTAGTTTTTTTTATAAAAATGTAAATAAAAAATAAAATTCATGATTTTGTTGATTTTTACGCAACAAAAAAAGATACTACCAATTTTACATTTGATAGTATCTAGATATTTTCGGTGACATTATTTGCCCTCGAATTTTCCCTATACTTATTTTACCATGTATTATAGCTTTTTGTCAAATAGAAAAGAGAACCTCAAGTTGCAAGGCTCTCTCTAGGGAAAATATCAAGGTTTTGGTATGTTTCTACACACAACCTCCACCACCGAAAATATCTCTTCATAGAGGTTTCCTCCTTCCTTTGTATATTTGCACTAATATTAATTATAGTAAAAAAACAAACATATCAATCAATATTAGACAAAATACGAAGAAACCCCGTATGACTAATATAATAAATCCCCTGCATATAAATGCTAAGGGAGAATAGTTGAAATGTTTGTCTTTTAGCATTATATGCGAAAGGGAAATATTATATACAAAATTTTCGTATAATTTCCCTATGTACCATAATGATTAATTAGTACAATTTAATTATAACAAGATTGTAAAAAAATGTCAAAAAACATTGAAAAACAAACATATATATGATAAAATATTTATGTAAATATTAAAATAAAGGGGATTTAATATGTATGAAATAGACATAATAAATCTAGGAAATAAAATAAAAGAATATAGAAAAGCGAGGAGTCTAAGTATTCAAGACTTGGGGGATATGATAGGAAAAAGTAAAACAACAGTAAATAGATATGAAACAGGAGAAATTATCCCAGATATAATAACAGTTATGGAAATATGTAATACTCTAGGCATAGATTTAAACGATATATGTGATAAAGATGTACATAGTTTGGAGAACGATGTAAACAATAATCCATTTAATAGCAATTTATTATATCTTTATTATATTAGTACAAATGGAGTAGTTATTTCAAGTATAGAAATTAAAAAGAACAAATATATCAACAACGTTCTTATGAAGAATGGATTGACAGGAAAAACATATAAACAAGAATATACTGGAATATTAGAAAGTAATTATAATACAGCTTTTATATGTTTAACAAATGCAATTAATAATCCACGGGTTAGATAAATTTCAAATTGAAATAGACTTACACTCTAAAAGAGAAAATATGTATTTTGGTTTGTTTTTAGGAATATCTGGTAATACTCATGTACCTACTGCAAGAAAATGTATGTTGACTAAACAATTAATAACTGAAAAAGAAGAATTAAACAAAATATTTGATAGACTAAAAATAGATAAAGAAGAAACGGACGATATGTTAAAAATTAAATATTGGGATATGAAGAATAAAGAATTAGAAGATTATGTAATTAAAATATAGTAAAAAATAACTTTTAGAATTTGTGATCTAAAAGTTATTTTTTTTTGACTTTTTTTATATATTTACATACTTTTTTGGATTTTTAATCTCTATTCATGTAGTTTTGTTATTGTATATACAGAAAGTACTTTCCAAATTCTTATGAAAAAGGAGTGATATATGTCGAACGAACTTGAAAAGAGATTTACTACATACCTTAATAAAACATTAAGAGGATATTCAAACAGACAGAAGATAAAATATCAAGAAAAAACTAATATTGAGGATAATTTAACGGATTTAGATATTAATAAGATATCTTATAAAAATTATCTATTAAATACAAATGAAATAGATAATATTGATGTAGACATTAATCATTTAGAAAACATTTTTCATAATGAAAAGTATTGTAAAGCTATGAAAAAAGTTCCGTTAAAGCAAAGACAAGTATTGTACTTATTATTCGTAGAAGAATATACAACAAAAGAAGTGGCAAAATATTTTCATACTACAACTGATAATATCAATAAAATAAAGCAAAATGCTATTAAGAATTTTAAAAAGAATTTGGAGGAATTAAATGGATAATAAAGAATTGAAAGTTGTTATATTAAATGCTCAAAATGGTAATGAAAAAGCAACTGAAGAAATACTTGATAAGTATAAAGATATGATAAAAATGTATTCTTTTGTTAACGGAGAACTAAAAGAAGAATTAAAACAAGACTTAACAGAAGTTACAATAAAAACTATAAAGAAATTTAGGATATAAACATGAAAAAAGAAATTAAATTAGTTCCTAAAAAATTACGTAAAAATTTAAGAAAACAGACATATATAAATTTAAATCATATACAAATATCAAGTAGCGAAAAATTAGTTGAATTAGGGCAAATGATTAATAATTCAATATATAATTTTTTTAGAATTATATATATAAAGAATAATATTATTATAGGAGAAAATATCATTAATATATCATATATAATATGCCACCAGTATTTTAAATCTGATATAAATGCAAGAATTAAATCAGAAAGATGTGTATATAAACTAGCTAATCAAATGCAATTATTAAAAGCAGATAGTTATTATATTATACATAGTTCTAGTATAGGAAATGATATTGTTTTAAAAGAATATATTAATACAACAAAATTTTTTAATGATAATCTAAAAGGATTTAGAGGTCATTTAATTATTAATTCTAATAGTTATTATTGGATAAATATAAAAGATAAAAATATTATGATTTCTAAAATAAAACACATAAAACAAGGACGATACTTGAGGTATAGTAAATTTATTAAAAACAAAATAAATAACAAAAAAGATGTTTTAAAGTTAGTATATTCAAAACAAAACAATAAAGATAATTCTATAATAATAATTACAAATTACGAAAATATAATGTATATGGCAATAGATATACCTAACAAAATATATTCAAAAGAAAAAAAGAAAATAGAAAAATATTTAAAAGCATTTTATACTTATAATTTGAAAGTATTTTTAATAACTAAAGATTGTAATATTTTTAATAAAAGTATAATTGAAAATAAAATAATTTATGAAGAAATAAATGGAGAAACATATATAATTGAAGGGGAATTTTAATGGACAAGAAAGAAAAGTTTTTAAAAATATTATATAAACAAGTTGGAGAATTACCAAGAGTTATGAAAATCGAGAATACACTTGAAGCCAAGCAAGAACTAGTTGGAGGATTAATTAAAGTAGTGCCATATAAAGATGCTTTACTAATTTGTAACGAAGAAGCCAAACTATTAAATATGAAACCAAATCTAATTTTTGATTATGACTATATTGCAGGAGATTGTTTTGCTGTTGGAGATGATTACAAAAATGCAGGTTTTAAAAGTTTAACAGAAAAACAAATAGAAGAGTTTACAATAGATTTTATAAAAAGAAGTTTAAAAGAAAAAAGAAAATTAAGAAGAAATAATACATATAATTCTTTTAAAGGGAAAATTAGATAGTTAATATAAAGAATAACACACATCATATATTTCAAATGTGGTGTGTGTTATTAATAATTTTCGATTAATTTTTTTAATTCATCAAAATTGATATCTAAAACGATACAAAGAGCGATTAATTCAAAATCTTTGACACTTTTTTTGCAAGTTTCAATTTTATATAATTCAAATCTATCAAGTTCGATACCTAATAATTCTAGTTTTCGAGATAATTCCATTTTAGAATAGTGCTTTTTCTCTCTATGTTTTTTTATTAAATTACCGATGACATTACGGTTGTCATTAAATTTTTTCATGTAAAACCTCCAAAAATCAATAAAAAATGAACAGACAAAAAATAATAATAAAAAAATTTTTCAATTTTTATTGATTCTATAATAATTTTTATGCTATACTGTGTATAAATAATACACACATCTTAAAAAATACTTGAAATGACGAATAAAAATACATTTTCTGAGAAATATAATAAAGAGAAAAAATAAAAAAGTAAGGATTTATTTTCATTTTTAAGAGAAAAAAGAAAAAATAAAACTTGAAAAAGATATTGTAATATGATATAAAAAAATAAAAGTGCTATAAGCATATAAAAAACATACACAAAAACAAAGGAGGAAGAATTCAAATGGAAAAACAAAAAAGAAAAAAGAGGATTCAGATGAAGAAAAATCAAGAGAAAGGTATTACATTAATTGCATTAGTAATAACAATCATTGTGTTGTTAATTTTAGCAGGAGTAACAATTGCAACATTAGCAGGTGAGAATGGAATTTTAACAAGAGCAAGTGACGCAAGTGAAAAAACAAAACAGGCAAATGCAGAAGAGCAGGTGCAGATAGCAGTAGTAGGAAGTATAGGAACAGACGGAAACTTAGAAAACGGAAGTTTAAAAGATAATTTAAATCAAATAGAGAATATAAGTGGAGTGCCAGAAGAAATCACAGACAGTAGTTATCCATTGGTAGTAACGGTCGATGGAGAATATAGTTATGTAATCAATAAAGATGGAACAATAGGAGAAGTGGTAACAAGAGAAGGAATCCAAGTAGGAGACTATGTAAATTACACATATGATGAAAATACAGAAGGATATAATTTAAAAGCAGAAGAAAGTGGATATACAAGTCCCCAAACAGTAAATCAAAAAAGTGAAATGAAATGGAGAATCTTAAATATTCATCCAGATGGAAGAGTAGATTTAATAGGAGATGTAAGTTCGAGTGATCAAACTATATATTTCAGAGGAGCATTAGGATATAATAATGGAGTATATCTATTAAATGATATTTGTAAAGAGTTATATAGTAATAGTAGTTTAGGAATATATGCCAGAAGTGTAGATTTAGAAGATATAGAAAGTCAAATGAATGAAACAGGAATTGCGGCTAGAGATGCATATACAAATGTAGTACAATATGGAAATACAAAAACATATACAGGAAGTAATGCAAATTATCCAAATTTATATGCCCAAGAAAATGGAAGTGGATTTAATTTAACAGGAGAAACAGAAGAAGAAAGAAAAGAGCAAACAAAGAGAAATGGAATCGGAGTAAATGATGATGGATACACAAGCCCAACAGAAGAAACATCAAGTAAAGCAGATAGTTTAACTGTAACGCAAAGTTATTATTATTTTAGTAACACACCAGCAAGTTACTTTAAAGATTATAATGGAAGTAGTAGTACAGTAAGAGAAATGATATTTAATACAGGAACCTACTACTGGTTGGCTTCTCGTTATGCTGGCTGCTATTCGTCTCGTGCGGATTTCGGCTTGCTCTATGTGGGCAGCTCTGCCCTTCGCGGTAGCACTTTGTTCGGTTCGAACGCTACTACTTATAGCAACAACTATCGCGTTCGCCCCGTAGTTTCTCTAGGATCTAATATCGAAATCGAAGCATGTGAAGGAGAAAACAGCAGTACAAATATGCACCAAATCAGTAAAAAGTAGAGTAAAACCACCACAAGAGGCCTTAGGTCTCTTGGTGGTTGAAAAAATGAGGTGGGTAAAATTAGTATCATAACAATTGTAAAGGAAGTAAAAAATATACATCCAGAATATGTCATTTTCATAAGAACAGGAGAATTTTATAGGATATATGGAAAAGATGCATATATAATATCAAACTTATTTGAATATAAAATAAAAAAAGAGCAAGATATTATGACATGTGGTTTTCCAAGTAAATCATTAAAAAAAATTGAAGCTAAATTAGAACAAAAGAAAATCAATTATTTATTGTTAGATAGCAAAGATAATTATACAGTAAATGAAATAATGGATTTTAAAAATTTAAATACATATGAAAAACAATATGAATTGTCTAAAATATATGTCAATAATCAAATCAGGATAGAAAAAATATATGCAATTTTGACACAAAACGCAAGAAAAGAACAATTAAAATTTTTGTTAAAGGAAATTGAAGAAAAAATATATGCAAACAGAAAAATTCAAAGTAATTGATTTTATAAGAAAATTAATGATATATATTGATAACAATTTAGATAATTTTCCAAAGAAAGATATAGAAATCAAAAATAGAATAAGAAATGTGAGTTATGATTTATTAGAAATTTCCTATGAAGCTAATACAACAGATAATAGTGAACTAAAAATAAATTTAATTGACAAAGCGATTGCTAAAATTAAAGTTTTAGATTTTTTATTAAACTTAAGTTATGATAAACAAATTATTAATCATAAACGTTATCTAAAATTTGGAGAGGCAATTGATAGAATTATAAAATATCTAGTTGGATGGAAAAAATCTATATTAGGTAGTAGGGCATAGTTGTCGGTGCGTTGACAGTTTTTTTAGTAGTATTAGTCTGGTTGGCTTCTCGTTATGCTAACTGCAATTCGACTAATGCGAATTTCGGCTTGCGCAATGTGAACAACTCTAACCTTAACGGTAACAATATGTTCAATTCGAACGGTACTACTAATAGCAACAACAATCGCGTTCGCCCTGTAGATTCTATAAACTGTGGTTATGCAATTAATGATTGTATAAGAGATAATATAGAAACAAACTATGTCCATTACTTAGAGTTTCTAAGTATAAAGTAAAAATAGATAAATATATTTGTTAGTAGGTATTAGTATTCGAAAGGGAGTATATTTTAGAACTGTTTTTAAGGTAGTAATTAGTTACTACCTTTTTTGCATAAATGTTTATAGCATATAATAGAGTTGATAAGATCAGAGAGCTGTATTTGTCCGGTTCTGTACAAATAAATTCTTTTTTTAATCTTTCTTCTAACATCTCTAAATTTCGCATAATTGCCATTAGATTTTCTACCTAAAAAAATAAATTTATTTGTACTTTTGTAAATTCTAGTTTTTTTATTTAATATTAATTTTTCTTTTTTTAAAAATTTTTCTAATTCATTTAAGCAGTATTTTAAATATTGTTTTGAAGGGTGGAAAAGTAAAAAATATAGCAATAGGTAATTCTTTGATATAATCTCTAAATTTTCCCCTGCTCTACACCGTGCATGAGAGTTTCCTACTCACACGGCGTGCCCTCATTTTAATATATTTATAATTTCCAAATGTTAAACTAATGTAAGTTGAAGCTTCTTTCTGAATTTATTTAGTTTCTCTATTTGCGATATGTTTAAGCTAAAATTAGAGATAATTTTTGTAACTTCGTTTTCATCAGTGCTATGTATAGCCTTATGTATATCAGTATGAACTATAATTAAATTTTTATATTCATCAGTTCCACCAAGTTCTTTTGGTATTATATGATGACAATAAATTTCTTCTAGTTCTAATTCTTGCCCGCAAATTTTACATTTACCTTTTTGTGCAGAATATAATGATAACAAGTTATCGTTATATTCAATATTTGCTTTAGGATTAGGATTTTCCATTAATTGCTTAAGTATATTTGTATCAATATGATTTATTTGTTTATGAATAGCTTTTCTGCCTTCTACTGTATATTTGTTTATATCATTTGATACTTGTAATGGAATTTTATGCCTAACATAGCCAAGTGGAGCAACTATTTGCCCTGATAAATATCGTACTTGTTTGCTCTTTCCGATAGCGTTCATATACATAGCCTTTTTTATTAACTTTATTACATTTTCTATTTACTCGCTTTCTTAACTTAATATACATAGTTCGACTGATTTCATAAGCGATTTTCCCCAAATCCCAACATACCATTGTTGCAATTTGGTAATAATTGTGTATTCCTATAATTGTTGAATTATATTTTTGAATATTAATTATTTCATCTAAATCATCTTTAGAGTTTTGAATACTCTCTATTGCTTTATTGCAATTTGCTTTAATCTTCATTTTGGCTTTATCACTAATACAACTTTTAATTACATATTTTTTCCTTTTAAATTTTACTTTAATTTTAAATCCTAGAAATTCAGAATAATGTTTTCGGAGGTTTACTATTTTTGATTTTTCAGGACTTGTTTCAAGCCCTAGTCGTTCTTTTAACCATTTTTTTGTTGCTATAAATAGTTTTTCTGCATCTGATTTCTTTTTACAAATTATTTTAAAGTCATCGGCATAACGAACTATATAACATCTTTTTAGTTTAGAATTTTTTAAGTAGTAGTTTTTATTTTTACGTTTATTTTCTTCTAAAGGAAAGAATTCCCATTGACTAGCAATCCACCAATCTAATTCATTTAAAACAATATTAGAAAGTAGAGGAGATAAAATTCCACCTTGTGGCGTACCTTTTTCTGGTATGCCAATTCCTCTAACTTCAGCTTTTAGCATTGATGATATTATACTGATTAATTTTTTATCTCTTATTCCTAAAGTCCATATTTGTTTTAAAAGCTTTGGGTGATTTACATTATCGAAAAATCCTTTAATATCAATATCTACAACAATATGGTAATTACTTAATTGTATTAATGTTTCCATTTGTGCAATGGCATTTTCTGTACTTTTATTAGGTCTAAAACCATTACTCTTTTTATGAAATTTAGCTTCACATATTGGTTCTAATACTTGCAATATACATTGTTGTATCATTCTATCCATTATTGTAGGAATTCCCAGTGGTCTTGTTTTACCATTAGGTTTGGGAATTTCTACTCGTCTTACAGGTTGTGGAGAATAGTTATTGAATTTTTTTTGAATATGAGAAATTAATTTATTCATTTCCCATTTTTGTAAGTATTCAATATTTTTCCCATCAACTCCTGCTGTATAACTTCCATCATTCTTCTTTAAATTTCTGTAAGCTAGTTGTATGTTTTCTTGTGATGTAATTAAATCCATTAGGCTAGTAAATATGTAATTGCGTTTGCTTTTAGCGTAAAGGCTATCAAATGTTTCTTGTAAATTGTAATATTCATTATTTCTTAGTTTTTGTTTCTTTTTAACATTTGTCATAGTCAGCTAATCTCCTTTTATTTGGATTTCGCTTTTCTTAGTCATAATCGAACCTATGATTATTATAAATTTATTAATCGTTTTATTAAAATGACTAGTGTCCTTCGCTCAATTATATTTCTATAATCTCATAGCTAACATAACACCGCTCTCAATCAGATTAATGTAGATTATGAATTTTCTACAAATATTTCATTGCCTGTAATAGCTCCATATTCTGACCTTTCCCCGTTCCAATATTTCTATCTTTTCATATACCCTTAGGTTTCTCCTATAGTCCTGCAACCTTGATAGTGCCTGTAACACTATATGGTATTTCATATGGACGATTTTTACTCTACCACAATTGCCCACTCTGAACGAGTGTAATAACATTTCTATTATTGCTACCTCTAGACCTGTACATTCGAAGATTCGTCAGTAGTTTCTCGCTACATTCTAACCATAGATATTTTATAGACCTCCGGCATATAGGTTACATAGCTTGCCTCCAAGCCACTTTCCACAACATAACTTGTTTGGGTAACTCTCTGCCGACTTTAACGAGCTTCAGACATCTACTTTATTACACAAGTATTCGCCTGTCGTAATTTAAGGTAGGCGTTTCAAGACGTTACTCTATCATTCCACCTATCGAAATATTAGTTCTCCTAATATGAATATTAGTGTCTAAGCTTTTCACTTAGAAACGGGTCGCACCATCTTGATACCTCAAAAAATATTTTATTTTCAATGTTTCTTTAATAAAGTGATCCATATCATTTAAGTAAAATATAGCGAGAATTTGACTTGTCATAGCACCAATTGAAAGTCCATTTTCTTCAATATCTATAATATCAAAGATAATTTTTAAAGCATCTTTATCTTTAATTCTTCTTTTTAATTTTTCTTTTAAAATATCATGATTAATACTTGCAAAAAATTTGCTAATATCGCATTTTAAAATATAGTAAGTTTTATATTTTACTTTACAAATTCTATGAAAATTCATAGATAATCTAATACCTTCACTTGTACCGAGTCCTTTTCTGCTAGCAACATTCACATCTAAAAGACAAGGAAGAAGTGCAGGATAAAGTATATGTCTTGCTACTAAATGATTGATAACTTTATCTTGCATGTTTTGGCTTACAATTCTTCTTTTCTTTGGTTCATATATTGTAAATACATTATATGGACCGGGTTTATATGTTTTGGTTTGTAATATGTCATATATTCTTGAAATATATATACATTTATATTCTTTAAATCTAGCAACTTTTTTCTTATTTTTTGTATTTTTACATACTTCATTAAAAGCACTTTGTATATTTTCAAATTTATATAAATTTTGATATAAATTTCCTTTTCTTTTCATTAGATAATATCTCCATTATTAATTTTAGTTACTTTGTTTTTTAAATTTTCTATAAACTGATAGGCTTCTTGAATGGATAATGTGTTAATGTCGATAGATTTTATATCATTTAATAGTTCTGTTATTTTTGTAGTTTGTGTGTAATCCTTGAGTGGATATATAACTCTATTACTTAGTTCTATTATTTTAACCTTTAAATTATGTAACAAAAATAAATTAGAATATTTATCAAAACTAGAACAAGGAAAGCCACATTTTACAACAGTATCAGTTAAATTTGTTATTTTGAAATGAAAAAATTTTGACAATGTATAAGCATCATCATCAAGTGCAATAAAGAAAATACCACTTTTAAATAAGTATATGATTTCTTCGTCTTTTTTCTTCAATTCAAGATATGTATTATATAATTTACTCAACTTAAACCCTCCAATAGTAATATTAAAAATTAAATTTTCAAAAATATTATAACACAAATCGACAAGAAAGTCTTGTCAAAATAAAAGAAAAATGATAAAATTTAATAAAAACTGGAGATGGTGATAATGAATAAAGATATAAGTAACGAAATAAGAGATACTGAAGCTTTCATAATAGCCCAATTTATTGATGTAATAGATACATTAGATAAATATGATAGAATAGAAGATATTAAGTTGGATATGAAAAATAGAAAGAAAATTTATTTAGAATATATTAAAAAGATGACAGATACTAAAAGTTTTTCATCTTTAAGTTTATGTAATAAAAATATTGATGACAAACTAAAAAAAGCAAAACAAATATATAAAGAAGAAGATAAATATATTGCTTATAAAATAGGCTTAATAGATGGATTAAAAATAAAAAATGAATGTATTTAATTTATATAAATTTTATTAAATACATTCATATAATAAAATAATTTAATTTTCTGTATTATTACTCAAAATCTTTAACCCCTTTGAAAAAGTCTGCAAGAGGTTTATTAAATACAATAGAAAAAGCTAATAATTCAAAATCTTTTACAGAACGTTTATTGTGTTCAATTGAATAAATATCAGCTTTATATAATTGCAATCCCATTAACTCTAATTTCTGGCATAATTCTCTTTGTGAATATCCACTTTCTTGTCTGAATTTTTTAAAATTTTCAGCGATTACATTTGATTTGTTATTTAATTTTTTACTACCACTCATAATACTAAACTCCTAATAAATTTTACAATATTTTATACTAAAATTGTATGTTTAAAGGCAATACTATATTGCCTTTAGATGAAATGAATTTATTATGTACAAAATTTTTAAATTAAATGTATATAGTATTAATATTAAATAATATGTTTTAGGAGATTTTCATTATGATGATTAAATAGACTTTTGAAAATAGTGGTATCAGTATGTTCGAACATTTTATTGACATCAATAAGTTGTCAAAACGTGCTAATAATGCAGAAGTTGAAATCAAAGATTATGAATTAACTCGTTATGCTTGTTATTTAATAGCACAAAATGGAGATA
>CAJFRV010000022.1 GCA_904419495.1 uncultured Clostridia bacterium
TACATATAGCGAAACAATAAATAATGATATTACTCCATTTAAGGCTATTTTAAATGATATGTATGCAAAAGATATATCTAAAAAAATAAGAAGTGTTTTCAAAGAAAAGCAAAAGCAAGGGGAATATTTATGTAGCACATCTGCATATCGGATATAAAAAGGATTTGAATCACAAAAATAAATTAGTTATAGATTTTAATGTTGCTAATATAGTTAAGAAAATATTTGATATGTATGTAAATGGAACAGGAACTAAATTAATAGTACAGTATTTAAATGATGATCATTATTTAAGCCCATTAGGATATAGAAAGACAGGAATTGTTCAGGATAAAAATAGAACCAATTATTTGTGGAATGCAACAACACTATGCAATATGCTAAAAAATGAGGTGTGCTAAAAAATGAGGTGTATATAGGTAATACAGTTCAAAATAAGGTATCTGTTGTTTCTTATAAGGTAAAAAAACTTCATAAAGTAGAAAAGGAAAATTATATAAGGGTTAATGATACTCATGAAGCCATAATTGATAAAGAAATATTTGAAAAAGTTCAGCTAATACACAAAGAAAGAAGTAAAAGAGTTATAAAGCAATATGATTATTTATTAAGAGGTTTAATATATTGTAAACATTGTCGGCTGGCAGATGCAAATTGTATTAAAAGTTAATAGCAATAGTAATCGTCCAAAGATTCCATACATAGTAGATTCAGACTATAAAAAAAGAAATTGCTATGCTAGAAATTTAAATTACTTAAAATTTGAAAATGGAATTATAGAAATAGTAAGAAAAGTATGTAAAATATATGTAAATCGTAGTTTGTTAGAAGATACATATAAAAAGGCAAAAAACAAATCTATAGATATATTATCAGCTACAAAAAAACAAATTGAAGAAATGGATATTAATATGGTAAATATTAATAGAAAATTAGATAATTTATATGAGGATAAACTAAATGGAATATTGATGGATATAGATTTTAAAAGAATTTCTGAAAAATTTATATTAGAAAGAGAAAAGTTAATTAATGAAAAAAGTAAATTAATGGATAGATTACAAGAATTTCAAGGTCATCAATTAACAAACAATAAAAGCGATGAAAAGCAAATGAATAAAATAATTAATGAATTTTTAGAAATGAAAGAAATAAGTAAATCTTGTTTATTTAGAATTATCGATAAAATAGAAATAGATAAAGATAAAAATATATTTATAACATTTAATTTTGCTCCACTAAATACAATAAATGAAAGTATAGATGAATTTATTGAAATAGAAGAAATTTTGAATAAAGATAACTTTATTGAACTGAATGCAATATAAAAGATTATAAAAGTGTAGAAAATACTGCATTATTTTTTGAAAACTAAGAAGTGGAAGTTAATAAAACTTTCACCATTGATATTGGCCTTCCAACCAGAAGGAAAAGGAATATTAGGAAAACGATTGCTAATAGTAACGGCATTTTGATAAGCAGTAGAAATTTGATTTATATAGCCATTTACCAAGTCAACACCATCAGGATTTACCATAGGCATAATGTAAATAGAAGTACTATTAAAAAGTTGTCTAATTGGGTATCCATAAAGTGAACTGTTAGAAATATAAGCATCACAATAATTTTCTATGAACTTCAGTAATAAAACAGAAGTAATCCATTCATTAGCATGAATAGAACCAGAATAAAAAACTTTATTAGGTCCTTTTCCTAGTTTTACCGTATAGATAGGATTTCCTAAAGCACTATTTCCAACGACTTGGAGATTTAAAAAGGGGTATGTAAGATTTAATAAAATTAGATTTTGTCTTAATAAATAAGAATTATATAAAACATTTGTAGGAACAATATTCACTTTCATCACCTATCCATATAATATGAAATTTTCTAATATTTGTTAAGAAATAACTTAAAAATGTATATGATACATACAAAATTAATATTAGGAAACAATTTATATTTTTTTAATATCATATATGGAAAGGAGAGAAGAGGATGAATGAAATGAATCCAATTTTACACACAATTAGACAGGGAGATACATTATATAATTTAGCAATACAATATGGAACAACTGTACAAAATATAATAGATACCAATGTAGCATTAAATCCATATAATTTAAGAGTTGGTCAACAAATTTATATTTATCCAAATTATGAACAAGATATGAGTTATTGGGTAAGTATGAACCAAGTTCAATTGTTAAAACAAATGAATTTGGTTTGGGAACAACATATCATGTGGACACGAATGCTTTTAATTAGTATTGCAGAAAATTTAAAAGATTTAGAAGCAACACAGGCACGTTTATTACGAAATCCTAAAGATATAGCAGATGTTTTTAGAAGATTTTATGGAAATGTAGTAGCAAATAGAATTCAGCAATTATTAACAGAACATCTGACAATTGATAAAGATCTAATTGTGGCACTAAAAAATAAAAATCAAGAAGAAGCAACAAGATTAAATACAAAATGGTATCAAAATGCAGATGAAATGGCAGAGGCTTTTAGCAGTATAAATCCATTTTATCCAAGAGAAGAAATTCGAAACATGCTATATCAACATTTACGTCTTACAACTAATGAAGTAAACAATAGATTACAAGGAAATTATGTAGAAGATATAAATAGTTATGATATGGTGCAAAAAGAAATTTTAAGAATGTCACAATTTTTTGTCAATGGTATTGTAAAACAATTTCCAAATTTATTTTAAAAGTATAATTAAAATAATAAATCTTGTAGTACTAAACTACAAGATTTTGTGTTTTTCATGATAATAGAAGAAATGTTAATTGTAAAAATAGATAATGTTCAAACTGAAAGGATATATATTTGTAAATAAATACAAAAAACTATTGACATTATTCTGAAAATAGAATAATATAAAAATATGGTAAATATTATTCTGAATGCAGAACAATACAAAAAGGAGAAAATAAATGGGATATTTAACAGCAAAACAATTTTCTGAAATATGGGGAATAACAGAAAGAAGAATTATAAAATTATGCAAGGAAAATAGAATTCATGGAGCGATTAAAAATGGAATGGTATGGGAGATTCCAGAAGATACTTTAAAACCTTCAGATAGAAGAAGTAATATCTATAAATATATTCATATACCAAAAAAAATTATGATCATTAATAGCAATAAGGATTGGAAAGTATATTTAAAAGAATGTATAGAAAAAGATGGATATATTGTAGAGTATGGAGAATTTGAAGAAATACAAGATAATTTAGAAAGTTTATCTCAATATTATGAAGGACTTATCTATTTTGCAAAACATCATATGGATAAGGAAGAGGAAAATTTTATTATCCATTTTGCAGAAAAATTACATGCAGAGTCAAGTATAGTAATTGTTGATGACAAGGATCCAAAAAGAAATCCAATCGAAAAGAATTTAGCAGAAATATTAAAAAATGAGATTGGATTGAGAATTAATACACTTCTTTTGGACACACCAAGGGATAAACAATGTATTGTAAATGAGAATGAAATTGTGGAAGATATTGTTGAACTATTACTTAGACTAAAAAATACAACAGGTATGGCTATCGAAACTGATGGTGGGAAAATCGAATTTGGAGAAAATGGAAGAACAGAAAATTTAGAAATTGGAAAATTTTATAGGGCATTAAATCATTGTTTTAGAAGATTAAATAAAGAATCCTATTTATGGTGTGCATCAACCATGTTAGAGGATGAATGGACAGAAGAACCACAAGAAATGAAATTTAGACAAATTAACCTAGAAGTAGCCAATAGAGGAGTAAATGTAGAGAGAATTTTTATCTTTAGTAAAGATAAGATGAAAGAGTTTAGACAAAATAAAACATTAAAAATTTATATGCAAAGTAATATCAAAACATTATTTGTGGATTATGATGAGATAAAAGAAAAAGAACCCAAATTATTAGAAATTGTTGGTGCAGGTTGGGATGGAATTAATAAAGAAATTTTAATTGCGGATTTACCAGAAGGTATGAAAGGAAGAGGATATATTTCTAAAAATAAAAAAGAGGTTATGGAAGCATATACTTGTTTTCAAAAATTAAAAACATATTCTAAAAATTTAAAGGAGGTTTTAAAATGAATTTAGTGTATAAGAAAATCGAGGAAAAAGATAAGGAACAATTATTTAAATTAATTGAAACAGTATTAGGAGGATTAGAGGATAAAGAATATTTTATTCCTTATGAACAATGGGAATATGACAGTATGTTTGATGAAAAAAATTATGCACCGTTATATGGCGCCTATGATGGAGACAAGCTTGCTGGAATGGCACAATTATATGTTTCACAAGATATGTTGGCAGATTTTAAAAAAGAATTTGGACTTGAAGAATATCAAGTATGTGAATTAGGAGGAAATTTGGTTTTACCGGAATATAGAGGAAATGGTATTACGACAAAACTTCAAACATTAGAATTAAATTTAGCAAAAGAATTAGGATTTGATTATATCATCTCAATGGCACATCCAAATAATATAGGAAGTTGTAAAACGCTTGAAAGAGTAGGATTAAAATTTGTAAGAGAAACCAGATTATCTAATGGATTTTTAAGAAAGTTATATATGCTAAAATTAAAATAGTATATATTAAAAAGAAGAAAAGCTATGAAAGTTGTAAAAAAAGAAGAAGCACAAAAAGTAGTAAATAGTGATACAAGCTATTTGTTAGAATATTCTAAAAAATTAAATGATAAAGATATGGACTTTTGTATTAATACCATACAAGGAAGATATCCTGAAAAAGGATATTGTTCTAATTTAAAGTGTAAAGAAATGGCTTATATACTAGAAGGAAATGGAACAATACATAAAAAAGATGAACAAATAGATTTCAAACAAGGAGATGTTATTTTAATAGATAAAGAAGAAGTCTATTTCTGGGAAGGAGATTGCCAAATTATTATGGTTTGTAGTCCTGCATGGTATAAAGAACAATGTGAATTGTTAGATTAAATTTGATAATAAAAGGTTATAGATTATTTGTCTATAACTTTTTTATGTATATAAAACTTGTATAAAATATAGAAATAGAAGTAAATTTAAGAAGAGAGAAGAAAGCTTTTAATTTTTTGCTAGTAATTTTAATTATTTACAAAAATTATTTATTGAAAAAAGTATGTAGATATTGTATAATAAATAAGTACATGGGGATGTACTTGGTTTCGACATAATACTAGAAGAATAGATAGCAAGTAGTGGATTCTCGTTGGCCACTTAAAAAAACGGGAAACTAAATATAAACGCAGAAAATAATAATGAGTATGCTTTAGCTGCCTAATTGCAGCTACGCTTTCCTAAATGTTCCTACGCATTTAGATAAAGTGTCATATTAGTAGGAAACAAAGCTACTTTTGCTTTGGAGGTAGTGGGTATTTCAAAAGCTATATCTAGTTTAAACCTGTTTATTGGTGTAAGTTAGATGAATATAAAAAATAAACTAAACTTGTAGAAGTCTGTTTGGAAGGTATTATGGACAGGAGTTCGACTCTCCTCATCTCCACCAAATAAGCATTATGCGAACTCATCGAGTTCACTTAAGGGGAACCAACCTCCACCAAAATAAAATATAGTAAATAAACACGAAAGGGTAATATATTAAAAAAATAAATATATTATGTAGGAAAATAATATGCAAATGATTGAAATGAATGAAAAAGAACAAAAGAAATATGAAAAGGCAAAAAGAAGAGAAGAATTAAAAAGAAAATGGACATTATTAAAGGCAAAATTATTAAAAGGAAAAATTAGTCCAGAAGACACAAGAACGATCCAAGCACATAAAGATACACAGGGAAATTTAAGAGATTATTATATAGCTAATCCATATTTGCAAGATAGTGCAACGTATGATAGTGTGAATCCTATTATGGAAGATTATGAAAACCATAGATTTGTATATAGAGGAATTATGAGAGGAGCAGATAATGCGATAGGGGTATTAGAATCCAATATTCCTTTATCAGAAATTGTGGCAAGTCCAAATGGAAATATTATGTTACAAGAAATATTATCAGAAAAAAATGCAACAAAAGTACGAGATCAATATTATCAAGCAATAGGAGAAAAATTAGGAACAACCAAAGGAAGTATGACACATTTTAACAAACCAGACTTTGTTTTAGGTACTATACTAACAGATGAAAGAGGACAGTTTACATATACGCATGAAATTGCAAAAGATATAGAAGAAACATTACACCAAGAAAGAGAACAATTAAAAAAAGAAGAGGTAATGAGAGATAAAGATTCTGTAGAGCTAGATTTAGGTGGTGGAATGATAGTTGCGAAACAAAACTGTTGGATGGAACAAGGAAAAGGAATTCAATTTGCAGGTATTAACAAGGATGCTCTATATTACCAATATATGCCGAAGCAACCGATTCAGACAGAAGATAACAAATATGTGTATATTGGAAGGACGCAAATAGGACAACCAACTAAAATTCATCAACAAGCAGGGGAACCAATTCAATTTGTAAGCCCAGACATTTATGAAGATGTCGTGTTGTGGACAGAAGGAAAAAATTTGGTACAATATTTTCTAGATAAAAAATTTGCAGGATTAAATTTTGCATTGGGAGAAGCTTTTACAAACTGGAATTTAGGACAAATTCAAAGAGGTGAAGAACAACAAAGATATTTAGGCGGATTAACAATAGATGAAGATGGTAAATGTAAAATAATCCAAAGTATACCTAAATCAGTAAAAGAAGTTGTAGAAACATATTTTGAGCAAAAAGGAAACGAACAGGAAAAGGATACGAATATTATAGATTTTAGAGCAAAAGACACAGGAAGATAATAAAGTCTATATAATAAAAAGATTATAAGTTACAAGATTTAGAACTTATAGTCTTTTTTTACTATATTAAACTATAAATACATAAGCGATAAATGGAATTTAACAATTCACCAAAAAATAACATAAATTACTTGTAAAAAACCATATATTGGTGTAAAATACTCATGTATTGCAAATAGCTAGGAGGAAAAGAAAAACATGAGATTTGTAACAGATGAAAAATCAAAAGAAGAATATAAAAAATTTTTGGAAGGTCATGAAAGATGTAACTTTCAACAATCATTAGAATGGGCAGAAGTTAAAAAGCCAAACTGGAAACCAGAAGTCATATTGGCTGAAGATGAAAACAAAAATATTATTGGTTCTTTATGTGTATGGGTAAGAAAAATGCCTATATTTGGAAATATGATGTATTCATCAAGAGGACCAGTCTGTGACATTCATGATAAAAATGTCATGAAACAATTAACAGATGGTGCAAAAGAATTGGCTAAAAAATATAATGCCTTTGTACTAAGAATAGAACCAGATATTGTAAGTGATGATCAAGAATTTAGAACAGTAGTTACAGACTTAGGATATAAAATAAAAGATGATGCAAAAGATTTTAAAGATGAAATACAACCAAGATATGTATTTCGTTTAGATATAAAAGATAAAACAGAAGAAGAAATCATGGCAGGATTTCATCAAAAATGGAGATATAATATTCGATTAGCAGGAAGAAAAGGTGTTACTGTAAAAGATGGAACAAAAGAAGATTTAAAAGATTTTCACAAGATTATGGTGGAAACAGGGGAAAGAGATGGGTTTATTATTAGACCATTGGAATATTTTGAAAAAATGTATGATTGCCTAGGACCAGAACATATGAAAGTTTTAATGGCATATTATGATGGAAAACCAATATCAGGTGTTATTCCAATTTTCTATGGAAATAAAACATGGTATTTATATGGAGCAAGTAGTAATCAACATAGAAATTTAATGCCAAATTATCTATTACAATGGGAAATGATAAAAATGGCAATTGCAAGACATGATGATGTTTATGATTTTAGAGGTGTATCAGGAGTTGTAGATGAGAACCATCCACAATATGGATTGTATAGATTTAAAAAAGGATTTGGTGCTACATTTACAGAATTTATAGGAGAAGTATATTATCCATTTAAACCATTAAAATATAAGTTATACAAATTTTCAGAGAAAACTTTTAGAACATTGAGACAATTAAAAAGAAAAAGTTTAAATCAAAAGTAATAGAATATTTGAACGATTTGACACGTTCCTAATGTACACAAATTTTTTCAAAAATTTGGCACATGAACAAAGATGCAACATGTTGTGATTAAAAAGACAAAAAATTAATCATATTGCTTTTGTTCAAGGAAAGGAAAGAAATGAAAGCTTTAGTTATAGAAAAGAAAGATTTAGTGCATAATATAGAACAGATAAAAAGACATGCTCAAATAAATGGACCAGATGATAATGGAAAAAATGTAAAAATTATTGCTGTTGTGAAGGGGAATGCCTATGGGTTGGGAATCGTAGAATTTACAAAATTATTAATTGATAATGGAATTTCTTTTTTTGGAGTTTCAACAATAGAAGAAGCATTGCAACTAAGAAAAGCAGGAATTAAGCAAGATATTTTAATGTTGTCTACAACAGCAATCAAAGAAGATGTAAAAACATTAATTGATAATCATATTATCATTTCAATAGGTTCAAAAGAAGATATAAAGGTTGCTGAAGAAATAGCAAAAGAGGAAAATAAAAAAGTAAGAGCACATCTAAAAATTGATACAGGATTTGGAAGGTATGGGTTTATTTATTCAGATAGAGATACTATGGTAGAAGCATTAAAAGGAATAGAAAATATAGAAATTGAAGGTACTTTTTCTCATTTTTCTGTTAGCTTTTTTAATGATAAATATACGAAATTGCAATTTGATAGGTTTATTGATGTTATCGAAGTATTAAAAATGAATGATATAAAAACAGGAATGTTGCATATATGTAATTCATCAGCATTTATCAAATTTCCTAATATGCATTTAAATGCGGTAAGAGTTGGATCTGCTTTTTTAGGAAGAATTGCATTTAAAAATAATTTAGGATTAAAACCAATTGCACATTTAGAAGCAGAAGTTTCAGAAATTAAAGAATTACCCAAAGGATTTAATATTGGATATTCTAATATATATACAACTAATAAAGAAACAAAAGTAGCATTAATACCAGTAGGATATATGGATGGAATTAATATAGAAACAGGGAGAGATATGTTTCGATTGATAGACAAGCTAAGATATATTGTAAGAGATATCAAGGATTTTTTTAAAGGTCAAAATATGTATGTAAAAATTGGTGATAATAGTTGTAAAGTGCTAGGAAGAATTGGAACATACCATTTAGTTTGTGACATAACTGGAAAGGATATAAAAATAGGAGACAAAGTAATTATTCACATCAATCCAAAATATGTAGATTCTAATGTTAGAAGGGAGTACAGATAATGGCTCAAGAAGATAATAAAAATAAAGTAGAAGAAAAGAATGAAGAATATAAAGAACTTAAAGGAAAAGGATTCTTTAAAAAAGTTAAATATTCTGTTTTTAATATAGAAAAATATCCAGAGATGGCAACAGAAGGACTTGGAAAAGCATTATCTTATATTGCAAAATTAGTAGTTATTTTAGCAATTGTATTAAGTATATGGATTTTATGGCAAACATATCAAATAATAAAAGAAGGTGTTAGTTATCTTGAAAATCAGTTCCCAGATTTTTCATATAGTGATGGAATATTAACTGTAAATACAGAAGAACCAATAACAATAGACAATGAACAGTTTGGAAGGATTATCGTAGATACAAAAACAGATTCAGAAGAAACAATAAATCAATATTTGAATTCTATTAATGAATATGGTGCTGGTACACTAATTTTAAAAAATAGAGTAGTCTTGAAAAATATTGCAATGGTCGGAGAAATTTCATATAATTATAAAGAATCTTTAGATAGTATCAATTTAACAACTTTTAACAAGCAAGATGTTGTAAACTATGTAACAGGAGGACAAATAAACAGTTTATATTTTAGTATATTTGTTACTTTATTTATTTATAGTTTTTCAATGTATTTCATTAATACATTATGGTATGCAATTATTATTGGACTTGTAGGATATTTTACAATGTTTATGTTAAAAATGAGAATGAGATATGTTGCAGTATTTAATATGGCAATTTATGCATTAACACTTTCAACCATTTTAAATATATTGTATGTACTTATAAATATGTTATTTAACTTTAACATAGAATATTTTAGTATTATGTATGTAACAGTTGCAACTATTTATTTACTAGCAGCAATATTTATTCTTAAAACAGACTTAATAAAAAAACAGGCAGAAGTTATGAAAATTGTGGAAGCACAGCAAATTGTAAAGAAGGAATTAGAAGAAAAAGAAAAAGAAGAACAAGAGAAAAAGAAAGAGGAAGAAAACGAGAAACAAACAGAAAAGAAAGAAAAGAAAAAGGAAGAAAAGCATAAAGGTAATTTAGATAAAGGAGAACCAGAAGAATCAAATGCATAAAGGGGAAGAAAGGAAGAAAAATGGATAAGAACAAAAAAAAGAATAAGGATGAACAAAAAGAACAAAATAAAAAATTGCTTTTATCACTAATTGGGTTAATCTTGCTAATAGGAATATTGATTGCAGGAATTGTGATATATAATGTGAATAATACTAAGAAAGAAGAAAATACATTAGCATATACAGATTTAATTAAAGAAATTTCTTATGGCAATATAGAAAAAGTAGAACTTACAACAGGAAGTAGAAATGCTAAGGTAAAACTTAGAAATGAAGAGAAGGAAAAAACAGCACTTATTCCAGATACAGAAGCATTTATCACATTAATTCAAGAAAAAGTAGCAGAAGGAAATGAAATTGAATTAATTCAGAAACCACAAAGTTTCTTAGCACAGCTTCCAAGTACTTTATTTTCTATACTTCCAACATTAATTATGGTAGCATTATTTATCATGATTTTTAAAATGCAAGGACTTGGAGAAAAAGGAAAAGTATATGACGAAACGGAAAGAAAAACAAAAGTAAGTTTTGATGATGTAGCAGGTTTAGATGAAGAGAAAAATGAATTAATAGAAATTGTTGACTTTTTGAAAAGACCTGAAAAATATACAAAAATGGGAGCAAGAGTTCCTAAGGGAGTTCTTTTATATGGTAAGCCGGGAACAGGAAAAACTTTAATTGCAAAAGCAATTGCAGGTGAGGCAAATGTGCCATTTATTTCTATGAGTGGATCAGAATTTATTGAAATGTTCGCAGGATTAGGAGCTTCTCGTGTTAGAAAATTATTTGAAAAAGCAAGAAAATTAGCACCATGTATTGTATTTATAGATGAAATTGATGCCATTGGTTCAAGAAGAACATCTAATAGTGGTGCAGAAACAGAAAATAATCAAACATTAAATCAATTATTAGTTGAAATGGATGGATTTGGATCAGAAGAAACAATTATTGTGTTAGCTGCTACTAATAGACCAGAAATGCTTGATAAAGCATTATTGAGACCGGGAAGATTTGATAGACAAATCACAATTCCAACACCAGATTTAAAAGGTAGATTGGAAATATTAAAAATTCATAGTAAAGATAAAAAACTAGCAGATGATGTTAACTTAGAAAGTATTGCAGAAGATACAGCAGGATTTACAGGTGCAGAGCTTGAAAATATATTAAATGAAGCAGCAATTGTAGCAACCAAAAGTAAACATGAAGAAATTGAAAATGATGATATAGAAGAGGCAGTTAAAAAAGTAACAGTTGGTCTAGAAAAAAGAGAAAGAGTGATTTCAGATAAAGATAAACGATTAACTGCATATCATGAAGCAGGACATGCCGTTGTTAGCAGGTATTTACCAACACAAACTAATGTAAAAGAAGTATCAATTATTCCTAGAGGTGTTGCTGGTGGATACACAATGTATAAATCAAATGAAGACAAATATTATATTTCCAAAACAGAAATGCAAGAAAAATTAATTGCACTTCTAGGTGGTAGAGCAGCTGAAAGATTAGTTTTAGATGATATATCTACTGGAGCAAGTAATGACATTGAAGTTGCCACACAAATTGCAAGAGATATGGTAACCAAATATGGTATGAGTGATAAATTAGGGCCAGTTGATTTCCAAGGTAAAGAGCCTTATGAAATGCAAATGTTTGGTGAAAATATTGGAGATAAAATTGGTGAAGAAGTAAGAATGTTAATTGATACAGCTTATAATGATGCTATTATTTTATTAAAACAACATAGAGATAAATTAGATAAAATTGCTCAAACGTTATTACAAAAAGAAAAGATTAATGAGCAAGAATTTAATCAAATTTTTGAAGAGGAATAAAAATAACCCTTTGAAGCAAAATGCTTCAAGGAGTTATTTTCCTAATTCATAGATTGCTTTTGCATATACCTTACAAGCAAATAATAAATTATCAATAGAAATAAATTCATCTGTTTGATGACACATATCCTTTTGTCCGGGAAGATTAGCTCCAAAAGAGATACAATTATTAAAAGCTCTAGCATAAGTAGCACCACCAATGGCAATTGGCTCTGAATAAGAATTTGCCTCTTCATTATAGATATCACAAAGTGTTTTTACTAAGTAATTATCTTTTGGAACATAGAGTGCTGGTTTAGAATCAACTTTTTTATAGGTAATATCTTCATAATTAACTAAACAAGTTAGAATTCTATTTTCAACTTCTTCAATAGAGGTGTGAATTGGAATTCTTAAATTGCATCCTATTTTCAAAGTCTGATTTTCTAAAATGAAATTTCCTACATTTAAAGTTAGAATACCAGATTCATCTTTAGAATGAATTCCCAAACTTTTGCCATTATATTCTAAATTTATATAGCTTTTAAAGAAATCAAATAAAGCAATTTTTATATGATAAGATTTAAACAATTCGTCTAAAACAATAATTAATTGAGATATAGCATTTATTCCTAAATCAGGATGAGCAGCATGAGCTCCAATACCATGCGAAGTTAATTTTAGTTCTTCATCATTTAATTTATAAATATCAATTTCAAATTCATATTTTGATAGTATACTTTTTGTATTTTTTATCAAATCCTCCATAACAATAATAGAGTCAATCTTTAAAATTGTGGTACAAATTTTGGGAACAACATTAATGGCATTTTGATTACAGTCAATCTCCTTTATAGAAATGGGAGCCGAAGAAATGTAATTCATTGAAAAATAAGAAGTTAAGATAGATTTTTCAGCATAAATACAAGGAAAGTCAGCATCTGGACTAAATCCGATAGTAGGCATTTCTTCATGTGATTTATAATAATCAATACATTTCCAATCGTTTTCTTCATTTAATCCTAAAATTAATCGTACTCTCTTATTTATTTTACAATTATCTAAAACGTATTTCATGGCATAAAGAGAAGCAATGACAGGTCCTTTATCATCAATAGCACCTCTACCGTAAATTTTATTATCAAAAACTGTGCCAGAAAAAGGTGGATATGTCCAATTATCTCCACTAGGAACAACATCTAAATGGCCAATAATACCTACGATTTCATGACCTTCTCCAAATTCTATATATCCACAATATCCATCTACATTTTTAGTTTTAAAACCTAATTGTTTACCTAAAGTTAATACATACTCTAAGGCTCTATTGGCATTTTCTCCAAAAGGCATAAGAGGGTTTTTAGATTTTGTATAAACACTTGGAATTTGTATTAGATTTTGAAGATTTTCGAGCATTTCTTTTTTATTTTCTTTTATGAAATCATCTATCATTTTATCAATCCTTTCTTTAAGTAAATTTATTCTATTATATAATGAAATATACATAGGTAGCAATGATTTTAATAAACAAAAAAATTCTTAGAGTGAAGTATTTTTATAATTCTAAAATCAATTTTTTTTATATTCTCATAGAAATATGAAAAAAAATATGATATAGTGTAGACAAATAAAAAGAGATAGAAAGGTGTGTGTACCATGAAGTTAAAAGAAGTTAAAGAATTAGAAAAAATGGCAAAAGAAGTAAGGAAAGGAATTATAGAAGCTGTATATCATGCACAATCAGGACATCCGGGAGGATCGCTATCAGTAGCAGATATTTTAACAGTACTATATTTTAATGAACTAAACATAGACGAAAATAATTCAAAATGGGAAGATAGAGACAGGTTTGTGTTATCAAAAGGACATTGTTCACCAGCTTTATATAGTTGTCTAGCTAATAGAGGTTTCTTTCCAGTAGAAGACTTAAAAACATTTAGAAATATTGACAGCTATTTACAAGGACATCCAGATATGAAAAAAATACCGGGGGTAGATATGACAACAGGATCATTAGGACAAGGTTTATCAGCAGCAGTAGGAATGGCGATTGCTGGAAAAATGGATAACAAATCCTATAGAGTATATAGTGTTTTAGGAGATGGAGAAATCGAAGAAGGACAAATTTGGGAAGCTGCCATGTCTGCAAATAAATATCATTTAGATAATCTTTGTGTGATTGTAGATAATAACAATTTACAAATAGATGGAACAATTGAAGAAGTAATGAGTCCATATCCAATTGATGAAAAATTCAGAAGTTTTGGATTTGAAATTATCAAAATCGATGGACATAATATGCAAGAAATTTTAGATGCTTTTGATGTAGCAAAACACGTAAAAGGAAAACCAGTGTGTATTATTGCTAAAACAGTAAAAGGAAAGGGAATTTCTTTTATGGAAAATCAAGTAGGATGGCACGGAAAAGCACCAAATGAGGAACAATATAAGATGGCAATGGAAGAATTAGTTTAAAAAATAATTAGCATCTTGCGTCGTTAAACTTTGTTTGAAATTTAATCAATATAATTTCATAAATTTCAAATTCGTTTTCCTAGCAATATATTAATTCTTTTTTAAACTAAAAATAAAATAGAAGAATTAGGAGAGATCATGGAATTAATAGGAGAAGTAGGAGACATCATTTATTACAACGAAACCAATAGTTATATGATAGCAGAATTTGATACAGAAGAAGAACAAACAACAATTGTTGGATACTTACCATTTGTAGCGAGTGGAGATAATTTAAAAATAATAGGAAACTTTGTAGAACACAAAAAATATGGAAGACAATTTAAAGTTGAAACTTTTGAAAAATTAATGCCCCAAACAGTAGGGGCATTAGAAAAATATTTAGCCAATGGAAACATAAAAGGTGTTGGAGAAGCTTTAGCTAAAAGGATTGTTAATCAATTTGGAGAAGAAACCATACAAGTTTTTAAAACAGAGCCACAAAGATTAGCAGAAGTAAAAGGAATTTCTAAGGCTAAAGCAATTGAGATTGCTGAAAGTTTTCTTGAAAATTGGGAAGTTTGGCAAATTGTTGGTTTCTTAGAGCGATTTGGAATTGGTGCAGAATTTGCTAAAAAAGTATATGAAATGCTAGGAATTAATGCTATTGAACAAATAGAAAAAGATCCATATATTTTAATTGATATTGCCAGAGGTGTTGATTTTAAACAAATTGACAAAATGGCATTAGATTTAGGAATTGGCTATGACAATGAAAAGAGAATTAGAAGTGGAATTAAATATGCGCTAATCCGAGCTACATATAATGGACATGCTTGTGTTATAAAGGAAAATTTAATCCAATTTGCTATTTCTTTATTGGACGTAACAACAGAAAATGTAGAAGATGGTTTGATTGAACTAAGAGCGAATGATGAAATTGTTATAGAAGAAAGAGAAAAAAATGATATATGGATTTATTTATCTAACTTCTATTACACAGAACAAGAAATAGCTGTGCGAATAAAAAGATTACAAGAAGCTTCTAATGTAAAAAAGATAAAAAATATAGAAACATATTTAAAAAAATTAGAAGCAAATTCAAATATAGAATTATCAGAAAAACAAAAAGAAGCAATAGAACTTGTAAATGATAACAATGTTACCATTATTACTGGTGGACCGGGAACAGGAAAAACAACCATTATTAAAAGTATTATTGATATTTATGAGCAAAAAGGAAATAAAGTAGTACTATGTGCACCAACAGGAAGAGCTGCTAAGAAAATGACAGAAACAACAGGAAAAGAGGCTTCTACATTACATAGATTATTAGAAATTGGAAAAATAGATGAAAATAATTTTTATCAGACAAGTACAGAATATGAAGGAGCACCAATTGATGCAGACCTAATTATTGTAGACGAATTGTCTATGGTAGATATGTTTGTTATGAGTTATTTATTGAAATGTATTTATAAAGGAACAAAATTGATTTTAGTAGGAGACTGTGACCAATTATCGTCAGTAGGACCCGGAAGTGTATTAAAAGATTTGATTGCATCTGAAAGAGTCGTAACCATACACTTAGATAAAATCTTTAGGCAAGCTGCAAAATCAAAAATTATTCTAAATGCTCATAGAGTTAATAATGGTGAACCTTTTATATCTAAAGAAGATGAAGAATACACAGAAGAGACCATGGATGATTTTTTCTATATTAATGAAGCTTCACAAGAAAAAATACTGGAACAAGTATTGTCTTTATGTACAGGCAGATTAAAAAACTATGGAGATTATGATTTTTTTCAAAGTATACAAGTTTTGACACCAACGAAAAAGGGAATGTTAGGAACGAGAGAATTAAACAAGGCTTTGCAAGAAAGGTTAAATCCCAATTTATATGACTTGCCAGAAAAAGCAAATATGGGGGCTGTCTATCGTGAAGGAGATAGAATTATGCAGATAAAAAATAATTATGATATAGATTGGGAGAAAGAAAATCAGTATGGGGATGTAGAGATTGGAAAAGGTGTATTTAATGGAGAGATTGGAACAATAACTGAGGTAAGTGAAAAAAATAAAATTGTGGAAATAAAATTTGACGATGAAAAAACGGCTTATTATGATTTTTCAGAATTAGACCAAATAGAACATAGTTATGCAATTACCATTCATAAAGCACAACGGAAGTGAATTTGATGTAGTTATTATGGTAATTCCACCATCAGCACCAGTATTATTAACTAGAAATTTGCTATATACAGGAATTACAAGAGCAAAAAAATTATTAATTATGTTAGGAAATGAAAATGTTATAAAGTTTATGATACAAAATGTTGATAGTAAAAAAAGAAATACAGGATTGGAATATAAATTAAGAAATGAATAGATAGTTTTGTAAATAGAAGAAATTTAAGAGTAGGTGATTAAAAAATTTTTAAAAGCAATGATAAACATGATTTTTCCACCAGTGTGTGGTGTATGTGGAAAGATAGATAATAAAGGAATTTGCAATAAATGTTTTTTGAAATTAATGGCATTAGCAGAAAATAGAATAATGGATCAATGGGAAACAGAAAAGAATTTCCATCAATTAATATACATATTTAAATATGAAGGAATGATTAGAAAAATCATTTTAGATTACAAATTTAATGAAAAATCATATATTTATGAAACTTTTGTAAATTTTATTCTAAAAGATGAAAAAATATTTGAAAAATTACAAACTTATGATACAATAATTCCAGTCCCAATTAGTAAAACAAGAATGAAAGAAAGAGGATATAATCAAAGCTTTTTAATTGCTAAAGCATTGGGAAACAAATTAAACATACATATAGAAAAAAATTGTTTAATAAAAACAAAAAATGTTATTGAGCAAAGTAAACTAAATAGAGAAGAAAGAAAACAAAATATACAAAATGTATATGAATTGAAAAATAAACAAATACTAAACAATAGAAAAATTTTATTAATTGATGATATTTATACAACAGGAAATACTATAAATGAATGTTCGAAAATATTGAAACAAGCAAATCCAAAAAGAATAGATGTTTTGGTATTAGCAAAAGATTAAATAAAATGGGATTCGGTAACAAAAGAAAGGAATGAGATGATAAATGGAAGATTTAGTTGAAAGCATTTTGGATTATATAAGGTCAGATTATACAGATTATGCCATTATGATAAATGGAGAATGGGGATCTCGGAAAGACCCATTTTTGGAATCATAAAATCAGAAAAAAAATAGAGTCTATGCAATTAAATGGAAGACGATATACAACCATTTATATGTCTTTATATGGTATTTCAAATTTAGAAGATATCAGCAAAAAAATCTTCATAGAAACGACGCAATTAATGGATAAAAATTTGAGAAAATATATGGATGCCAATGAACAAACAACGATACCAGAATATGCAAAAACAGGAATTGACATGGCAAACTTTTTTGGTGTTACACAAAGTGGAGATAAAATAGATTATGCAGAATTTTTCTCAACAGATGATAAAGTACTTTGTTTTGACGACTTGGAAAGAGCAAATGTTGATGTTATTGATATTTTAGGATATATCAATAATTTTGTTGAACATGATCATATCAAAACCATTATTATATGTAATGAAAAAGAGTTATCAACAAAATTAAAAAGTTCTAATCTAGAAATGAAAACATTTATTGCAACCTATTTATTAGACAAACAAGATGAATTAAATAAAACAGATAAACCAATTGTAGAAAAAATAAGACAAAAAATAGAGAACGTATTTGATAAGGCAAATGACTATGAAAGAATTAAAGAAAAATTAATTGGTGAAACTTTTGAATATGCACCAAAATTTGATTACATTATAAATGGAATTTTAATGCGATATGAAAATAATACAGACTTGATTCGTTTTTTAAGAGAGAATACGAGATTAATTATTTCTACATTTGAAAGAAGTGGAACTAGAAACTTAAGAATTTTGAAACATGCATTAAATGATTTTAAAAAGATCTATGAAATGGTTAACAAATCTTATCCAAATACTAGTCACAGAGTCATACAAACTATGTTAATCTTCACAATTGCAATTTCATTTGAAATCAAAGCAGGAAAAATTACGAAAGATAAATTTATTAATATTAAAGACAATGAAGAATATAAATCTATACTAGTATCTTCAAGAATATTAATGGATAACAGACAATTTTATATTAAAGAATTTGATAGTAACTATTACTATAATTTCAAATCTGAGTATCGATTCTTTAAATTTATAGAATATTATGTAAGAACAAGAATTTTTGATATGAGAATTTTTAAGGACAATATGGAAACTATCAGAAATACAGTAGATACAGAAAACTTGCCAGCATATAAACGATTACTTACAGAAGAATATTGGAAAATATCTGATGATGAATTTGACAAAGTTATATCAGACATTATAGAAGATGTAAAACAAGGAAATCTAAAATTGATAGATAATGTAAAAATATATGCTTATTTCAGCTATTTTTCTAAGAAAAATTTGATTGATTATGACCTAAAAACAATAAAAAATGTATTCTTTAATGGAATGAATTTAGCATCATTAAAATCTGAGTATTGCCCAAATGTAGATGAGGAATTAGGAAAAATAGCAATTGATGAAGTGGCAGAAGATATGGATGATATTTTAAAACATTTTAATACCTTAAATGAACAACTACATGATAAAATGATTAAAGAAAAAGCAGAAGAAATTTTCAAATGTATCCCAATGAAAATGGAATTATTCTATGAGAAATTTGACAGAGAATGTATGAAAACACCAATATTTAAATATTATGATCCATATCAAATGTTCCAAAGAATTTCTTGTGCAAGTAATGAGGATATCGTATTGATAAAAGAAAAACTAGTAAATAGAGCAGACAAATATCCAAAACAAATCGAGCCAGAAATAAAAAATATTAAACAATTAAAACAAATCATTGATGACTACTTAAGTGGAAAAGATCCTTCAATAAAAATTGTTATGTTAAAAGAGTTTTCAAAAGATTTAGGATATATTATTGATAAATATAGGCCAACACTATTTTCTAAAAAAGAAGATAAAGAAGAAAAAATAGAAGAAACAATGTAGAGAAAAACAGTTTAAAGATTAGTTTTAACAAACTAATCTTTTTTTGACAAAAAATGAATAAAAAAGAAACTATAAGAAATAATAAAAGTATAACAAATTTATAAAACAAAAGGGAGGAAAATTATGAAAGCAACAGGTGTCGTAAGAAGAATAGATGACTTAGGTAGAATTGTTATACCAAAAGAAATTAGAAAAGTTTTAAGAATAAAAGAGGGAGATCCTCTAGAAGTATTTACAGATAGGGAAGGTCAAGTTATATTGAAAAAATATTCTCCAATTGGAGAACTATCAGAATTTGCAGCAGGGTATGCAGAAACATTATCAAAAACAACAGGACATATCGCATGCATTACAGATAAAGATACAATTATTGCAGTATCAGGTGGATCTAAAAAGGAATTTTTAGAACAAGATGTAAGTCCAGAATTAGAGCAACTAATGGAGGATAAAGAAGTATATACAAGTAAAGAAAATAGTGATGTAGCAATGCCAATTACAAAAAATGATAATAATGAGAGAAAATATAATGCACAAGTAGTATATCCAATTATTTCTAATGGAGACACAATTGGAACAGTTATATTGATGTCTAAAGAAGCAAATCAAAGAATGAATGATGTAGAAAAAAAGGTAGCACAATCAGCGGCAACTTTTTTAGGAACACAAATGGAAATTTAAAATGATTTTGAGGATGGAGAAAAAGATCATCAAGTAATTAAGTTGAAAAGTTAAGGTAAAAAAATTTTATAACAAAAATAAAAAACAAGTTACATTCGTTTGAAAAGGTTAACTTGTTTTCTTTTTTTTTGAGATCAGATAGACCAACTATATAATCGATAGAGATATTGTAATAGCAATATCTTTTTGCAGTTTATCTGTTTTTATGGCTATGTTAAAATTTTATTCAAAAACACAAAAAAATTTCTTAGAGTCAATTACTCTAAGAAAATCTTACATTAAAAATGATACCAATAAAAAGCTGTATTGTCAATAAAAAAGAAAAAAATGTATGAGTTTTTTTGACTGGGGAATCCCCTAGATTTCAATATTTTTAAGCTCCAAGTTATAATTTGATTCAAATTTCAATGATTTAAACTATTTATAG
>CAJFRV010000023.1 GCA_904419495.1 uncultured Clostridia bacterium
TGTTTCGTTCAAAACAAATTATATACTTAGTGCTTTTGTTTTTCTATATTTTTTTAAAATTTTATTTCTATTTTTTCCCCAGATTATTTAACTCATATCTGATGAAACAAAAGCAAATATATATGAAAACCATTATCCATTCATGAACATTTTAAAAGATATGGTAAATGAAAATACTTTACAAGCTGTTATAAATGGAGAGGGAATGGATAGAAAATATGGATTAGTATCAAATGAAATATTACAAAAATATACAACACAAGGGAATATGAATTTACAAATTGAAATAGATGATATAAGCCAAATACAAGGAAAAGTGATTCAAATAAAAGATGGAAAAGAAGTTATAAAACCGATAAAAATAGAAAATAGCCAAATAGAAGAAACACTTCCAGTAGGAACATACTTTTTACAAATGCCAGTCATCAACGGATATTCTTATCAATATGCCTATATGCAAATCAAAGAAGATATGGAAAATGCACAGATATATACTTATGAAAAATTAGAAAATACAGATTATGATAATTATTTGATGTTCCGTATTTTAGGATATAACTATGATACAATCGCCTATCAACTAACTTTTAAAGAACATTATACAAAAGCAGAAATTCGTTATCCAAACCAATCAAAAATGAGTGGTAGTGAATATGTAAAAATTTATGATACCAATGGGGATATTGTAACAGAAGATGTGGTAACAGGTGGATATTTTGACTTTAACAAAGGAATACATGAAATTACTTTAGAACCGGGATATGTGATAGAAATTTGTTATCCAAATCGATTTGCTAATAAAGTTGTGGCATATAGTACATTAACAAACACAATTATTCCAGAATATAAAGCAATCGATACTATAACCAGATATACTGTGATTGAAAATGGAATCATGCGTGAAGATATGAGTGCAGAAAATGCAGAAGATGTAGCATATGCACAATTAAAAGTACATTTAGTTGGTATGATTGAGGCATATAAACAAAAAGTAACAGAAGAAGAATTGCAAAATAAAAGAATCAATTATGAAGAAAAAACACAAATTATAGATGCATACAATCAATTAAGAGAACAAGATAAAATACCATATACATCATTGATTAATCAAATAAAACAAGGGGGTATTCCAAAGATTACAGTTATTGCACCAACTTTAGAATTTGAAAAAGGAACACCAATAGATGTATATACTTTTATAAAAGCAGTAGACAATGAAGATGGTGTCATTGTAATTGATAAAAATAGTACAGTTGTGAAAACCAATTTAAAGAATGATGAAGCAGGAACATATTTTATAACTTATGAGGTTTCGGATTCAGATAATAATATAGGGACAAAAACAATAGAAATTACCATCATTGCTGATGAAGAGGATGTAGAAGTTCCAGAGAAACCAGAAATTCCAGAGACACCAGATGAAGAGAAACCGATTCCACCAACAGAAGGCGAAGATGAAAATCCAGTGCCACCAACTGAAGGAGAAGAAGAAATTGTACCACCGGAAACAGATGAAGAGGATAAAGAAGAAATACCAAACCCACCAATTGATGGAGATGGAGAAGAAATTATACCACCTCCAACAAATCCAGACGAAGAGAATAAAGAAGAGGAGGTAATACCACCGGAAATAGATGAAGAAGACAAAGAAGAAATTACACCACCAGAGATAGACGAGGGAGATAAAGAAGATGGAGAAATAAAACCGCCGGAAATAGATGAAGAAGATAAGGAAGAAAACATACCGCCAGAGATAGATGATGAAAATAAAGAAGAAGTCATCATACCAGAAGAGGAAAAAAATACAGGAAATATAGAAAATCCTATAGCAGGCATTGGCAATCAAAATCATAGTAAGATAGATTTTTCAAATGATAGCCAAGAAGATGAAAAAGATAAGCATTTAAGAGGTGCAGACAATAGTGTGGAAGTTGACGCTGTAAGTGAAATAGAAGATTTTGTAGAAGAGGAAGAAGTAGTAGAGACTATACAAGGAAATTATGAAGATGAATTTAGTGAAAATATAGAAGAAAACAGTATTTCTCAGGAATTGGCACAAGAAGAAAATAATGTAATAGTGAAAATTTTTATAGTAATTATATTAATAGTTATTTTTATGTTTGGAATTTTTAGAAAGAAAATTAAAAGATAAAATTAAAAAAAACGGGGGTGTCTGCTTTTACACAGACAACCCCCTTTTTTGAAGGAAGAACTCCTTCTTTTTTTTCAGTTTAATCACCAACACGATGATAAGTGTCGGGACTGCGATACTGCTTATGCGTAGTAGTACCAGCTGACGTCTTTATGGTAATAATATAGTTACCATTACTGTCTACGCCGGTTTCTACCTCGCGGTTAAGCTTATTAGGAACATCCCTCAAGAAGTCCTGTACTAATTTACTGTCCTCGAAGTACCGTTTGTCTGATGTTCTCATAAAGAATCCTCCTGAAAAAAAATTATTTGTCTTAAATTTAAAGACATAAATATATATTAACATAATTCTGTGATTTTGTCAATGATTTCGTAAATTTCAACACTATATGTATTCCTATTGACACAATAATTAGTATAATCTAGGTCAAGTGTAAAATATGAAAAGACCCAATAGGAATGTGAGTTCCTACTGGGTCAATGCTCCAAAAGAGGAGCAATCGGGTGATGAGCTTATTTTATAACCAAGAAATCACCTGCATAGATTAAATTCGGATCAGTGATATTCTGGTTATTTTGCATTAGCTGTTCTACAGTGGTGTTAAACCGTTCAGCTAAAACGCTCAGACAATCGCCGCTCTGGATTTCATATTTACCTATGGCGACTTCTAACATAAATTTTGAATCAGCCACTTCTTGCATATGCCAGTAAACTGGCGTTGTAGCGTCAAATTCCGGCAGTTGCTTTTGAGACTCTGCATGTGACAGAAAATCCGTAGCTGCTTGCATAGGATTACTTTCAAAAGCAGTTTCTATTGATTCCCGTGTTTGAGAATCCATAAGAGTACCGACCTGAATAAAGTCAACACTACTTCCAGTAAACCACCTAAATTCATCTTCCAAATTATCCATCTTCTTATTAGAAGATATATAATATCGGCTATTAAGGTGGTTATCCTCGCTTATAATGAGCCACACGGGATCAGGAGTATTCACAGCTTCTGCTCTGACAAGCTGTTCTAAATCCCGAAAAGTTTTTTCTTCGTTGGTATACTCAAAAGAAGTCGTAACGTAATTTTCGTCCGACGTCTTAATTGTAACACCAGCATAAGCCGGACAGCTAATGCCTACAATTAAACCAAAAGTTACGATGCTTGTTAATAAGTTTTTTTTCATAATGCTACCTCCTGATTTCTCATCACTATATTTTGGTTACATAATATTATTATACCATAAAAATCTTGCAATGTACAGAAACAAGAGAAGTATATGTATGTAACTCATAATGAGATTATCTTGAAAGTTGTAAACGAATCGTTTACTCTTGATATAAAGATAGGAATTTTATTTTTAAGAGTGTAAGAAAGAGGAGCAGGTACTAATTAACCTGCTCCTCTTAAAAGAGATATTATATAGATTTTATTTTTAGATCATGAAAGTATAAAAAGGATATTGATTGATTAAATTTAGGATAATCCTTTTCCTCTACATGAAACTCTTCGGGACGTGAGGCCCTTAATTCATCGACTGTTCCAAGAGAGTATGAAGTGATTTCTAGATCATGATAATAAACATGTTCAATGATAACATCATTATCTATAGACCACTTTTTTGTGAGCAAGTCAGCAAAATTGGTCAATACTTCATCTAATGAGTAACTAGTCGACAGAATGAGCCGTTTGTAGTTATTTGTTGGTGTGTCTATAGTATTTGAGATATTTAATGGTATACCAACTAAAAAATGATTCCCTCTGGTTAAAGTAGAATTCTTATATGGAATTCTGGGAGTAGAAATTACATCATTCACAAATCCTCGTTTATTTTGATCGAATATAAATAAGTTATCCGGAAATCCATATGCTAAATATTTTCTAATACATTCATAGTCTGTATTACCTGTATCGGCATCTTTACAGCCAATTTGACTTAATATCTTGGGAAGATATTTTTTAATCCTTTTTAGATTGTTGTAATCGATGGAGTAAGGATTAATACAGTATTTATTTAAGTGTTTGAAACATTCAAGCTGATAAAATAAGTCTGATTTTAAACTGTATAAAGAACTTACTTTATAATCTGAAGTTATAGAATTCAACTCTAACAATAAGCAACATATTGCTGTATCAAGCATAAGCTGGTTATCTAAAGTATTTTTTACTTCTACCAAAATTCTAGAAAATCGTGGTGATAAAGAAATGTCACACATTTGAAGTCCAATGCTTGTGATTTGTCCAGTTTCATCAAGTGCACCGAGAGTTTTGAGAAGTTCTAAACCACTCTTTATATTACAGTAAGCTGGAGAATTCAAAAAGTCTAATTTTGAAATATCAATATGATATTTTATGAAAAGCAGTAGAAATTTACTCAAATCCTCATATTGAATTTTGGGAAAACTATAATCTTCTCTATTTTGCCATTTTATATCAGAACATAAGATATAAGTACCCGG
Source organism: uncultured Clostridia bacterium (assembly GCA_904419495.1). Taxonomy (GTDB): domain Bacteria; phylum Bacillota; class Clostridia; order TANB77; family CAG-508; genus CAG-269. The sequence goes on from CAJFRV010000023.1 coordinate 4,602, forward strand.
CGAACATCTTCCTATACGACCTTTTCTTTGAAGACAATCCGCCTTGCTAACATTAATAAGTCAATTTAGCAGATTATGCCGAATATTTAATTTATATAAATTAACATTACCCCCTTTTAAAAATAAAAAAAATAGTATACAATATAAAAAAATGTAAGAAAAAATAGAGAAAAGCTAACATAGTTTTTCTAAGGTTCATTTTTTTGTTACAGAAGTTTGAATAAAGAAGAAATGTCTTACGTAATAAAAAAATTAGAATTAGGAGAGGAATATGAATAAAAAATGGCAAATATATGAAATAGACGAAGAAAAAATAGAAGAAATATCCAAAACATATCATGTAAATAAATTGTTGGCAACGATACTTGTTAATAGAAATATTGTTAGTGAAGAGCAAATTAGATTATTTTTAAAACCAACAAGGAATGATTTTCATAATCCATATTTGATTACTGATATGGAAAAAGCGATTGATAGAATTGTAGAAGCAATAGAAAAGCAAGAAAAAGTCACAATATATGGTGACTATGATGTAGATGGAATAACCAGTATTACAGTTTTAAAAAGTTTTTTAAAGGATAGAGGACTAGAAGTATCTCAATATATACCTAATCGTTTAGATGAAGGATATGGGTTGAATAAACAAGCAATTGAAAAAATCCACAAAAGTGGTTGTGAATTAATGATAACAGTAGATTGTGGGATATCAGCCATAGAAGAAATTGAATATGCAAATCAATTAGGGATTGAAACGATTGTGACAGACCATCATGAGCCGGGAAGCATGTTACCAAACGCATTAGCTGTTATTGATAATAAAAGAAAGGATAGTACATATCCATTTAGAGAATTAGCAGGGGTTGGAGTAGTTTTCAAAGTTATACAAGCTTTGGGGATAAAATTAGGTTTAAAAGAAGAAGAATATTTAAAATATCTAGATATTGTATGTATAGGAACAATATCAGATATTGTTCCATTAGTAGATGAAAATAGAGTTATTGCTAAATTAGGATTGTTATTAATCAAACAAACTAAAAATATAGGATTAAGATCTATTATTCAATCATCAGGTTATACAAAAATTGATTCGAATAGTATTTCTTTCGGGATTGCTCCAAGAATTAATGCTTGTGGTAGAATGGGAAAAGCAGAAGATGCTCTGCAACTATTTTTATCTAGAAATATGAATGAAGTATCTCAGCTTACGAATAAATTAAATGAATATAATAGATTAAGACAAGATACCGAAAAGAAAATTTTTGAAAGTGCTGTTAAACAAATAGAAGAGGAACATTTGGCAGAAAATGCAACCATTACAGTAGGAGGACATAATTGGCATCATGGAGTGATTGGTATTGTTTCTTCTAAAATTACAGAGATGTATTTTAAACCAAGTATTTTATTAAGTTTTGAAGAAGATGGAATTGGAACAGGTTCAGGAAGAAGTATACCCGGATTTGATTTACACGAGGCTTTATCAAAATGTACAGATACCATTGAAAAATTTGGTGGACATAGTATGGCGATTGGAATTACTATCAAAAAAGAGAAGTTTGAAGCTTTCAAAAAAGAATTTGAAGAAATTGCAAAAGAAGCAAATATAGAGGAAATTGTTCCAATTATTAATATAGATGCTAAAATTGACTTTAGTAGTATTAATAAAGAAATGGTAGAAAGTTTAAGAGAGTTAGAACCATTTGGAGAAGGCAATAAAATGCCTGTATTTGCATTCAAAAATTTAAAAATTGATTCTATCAGAGCATTATCAGAAGGAAAACATTTGAAACTAACATTAAAAGAAGGAAACACAGTGGTAAATGCCATTGGATTTAATATGGGAGCATTAGTAGAAGATTATCGAATTGGAGACAAAATAGATGTTGTAGGTGTATTAGAAGTGAATACTTTTAATGGAGTAGATACTTTACAAATTAATATGAAAGATATTATGAGGGCGATATAGTTATTAGAAAAAAAGAAAATGGTGTGAAATACATCGTATTCCACACCCTGCAATAGAGAATTAGCTTTGATTTTTTCTTTTCCCTTTCAACTCTCCAGCACGATATACAAAATGGTAACTGTATCTTAATGAGAATACAGCTGCTACAAATAATATGCATGCAATATATGGTGGAGAAAAGAAAAGAGACTCCCATAACACTAAAATTGCTAATACAGATAGGATAATACATCCTGTAAAGCACAGAAATGCATAGAAGAATAAGAGTTTTTCATCAGCAGATAATTTTTCTTTCATAGAGTTTCCTCCTTGCATGTGAAAATTCCAATATAACTTGGAATGACTGAAAGTGTTCTTATGTGCAATTATATAATAAATATATATGAAAAGTCAAAAATTGAAGAAAAGGGAAGTGAATTTATGCAAGAAGAAAAAAAGGAAATCACAATTCAGGATGTCATTAACAAAAGGAGACAACATTCTAGAAGAGTTGATACAAAATTGATTATGAAAGCATATAATTTAGCAAAGGAAAAGCATAAAGACCAAAAAAGAAGTTCAGGTGAACCATATATTGTTCATCCTCTTAATGTTGCTTATATATTAGCAGATATCGGATTAGATGATAGTACCATTTGTGCAGCACTTCTTCATGATGTTGTGGAAGATACAGATGTGACAGATAAAGATTTAAGAAACCAGTTTGGAAATGAGATTGCAGATATGGTATCAGGAGTGACAAAACTAAGCACTATTCAATTTGCATCAGTAGAAGAACAACAAGTAGAAGATTATCGAAAAATGTTTTTGGCAATGGGAAAAGATATTAGAGTTATCTTAATTAAATTGGCAGATAGACTACATAATATGAGAACATTAAAATATTTAAGAAGAGATAGACAAATTGCTAATGCAAAAGAGACAAGAGAATTATATGCACCACTTGCCAATCGACTAGGTATATATTCTTTAAAATGGGAATTAGAGGACTTAGCTTTTAAATATTTAGAACCAGAAGAATACCATGAATTAGTAGAAGGAATTAATAAGAAAAGAGAAGAAAGAACAAAATTTATTGAGAAAATCATGGCAGACATACGTGTTGCTTTAAAAAAACAAAGGATTGATGCAGAAGTAACAGGACGTGCTAAACATTTGTATAGTATTTATCGAAAAATGAAAAGGGATAATAAAACTTTAGACCAAATTTATGATTTATTTGCTTTGAGAATATTGGTAAATTCAGTAAAAGACTGTTATGCAGCATTAGGAGTGGTTCATGAATTATATAGCCCTATGCCGGGAAGATTTAAAGACTATATAGCTGTACCAAAACCAAATATGTATCAATCTATTCATACAACTTTGTTAGGAGAAAAAGGAACACCATTTGAAGTACAAATTAGAACATGGGAGATGCATAAAGTTGCTGAATTTGGTATTGCTGCACATTGGGCATATAAAGAAGCAAGTTATTTTGGAAAAAAACAGTCAGTAAAAGTGGAAGAAGATAAATTGGCATGGCTTAGAGAAACATTAGAATGGCAAAAAGAATTGCAAGATCCACAAGAATTTTTAAATACATTAAAAACAGAATTATTTGAGGACGAAGTATATGTATTTACACCTAAAGGTGCTATAAAAGTGTTACCAAGGGGAGCAACACCAATTGATTTTGCCTATACGATACATGCTGAAATTGGAAATCGAATGACTGGATGTAAGATTAATAGTAAAATGATGCCAATTATAACACCGCTACATAGTGGAGATATTGTAGAAATTATCACATCAGACAATTCAAAAGGACCAAGCAGAGACTGGTTAAAATTTGTAAAAAGTTCAACAGCTAAAAATAGAATCAAAAGTTGGTTTAAAAAAGCACAAAAAGCAGAAAATATTGAAAAAGGAAAAGATTTAGTTGAAAAAGAATTAAAAAGAATTGGATTTACACATGCAGACTTATTTAAAACAGAATATATAGACCCAATGCTTGAAAAATATAAATATAAAAACTTAGATGAAATGTATGCAGCGGTTGGATTTGGAGCAAATTCATCGGTAAAAGTAATAGCTAGAATGCTTCAAGAATATCGAAAAGAACATGAAGAAGAGGATATCGAAAAGAAATTAGAAGAATTAAAAAAAGCAAAACAGAAAAAGACAAAACCATCAGGCTCTGGCGTTATTGTAAAAGGAATTGATAATTGTTTAGTAAAACTTTCAAAATGTTGTAATCCACTTCCCGGAGATGAAATTGTAGGATATATTACAAAAGGAAGAGGGGTATCTGTTCACAGAAAAGACTGCTATAACGTAAAAGACTTAATCTCAGAAGAAAATAGAATGATAGATGTTGAATGGTATGAAGAAGAAAAATCAGAATATCAAGCAGAAATTGAAATCTTTTCAAATGATAGAACAGGACTATTAGTAGATATTTTAAAAGAATTAGCTACTACAAAAGTAAACATCCTAGGTGTAAACACAAAGACTACAAAAGAAAGAATTGCAATAATTGATATAACACTAGAGGTAGAGAATTTGGATGAATTAAACAAAGCACAAAGAGTTGTTAGAAAAGTAGACAGCGTTTATGACGTAAAGAGAAAGAAATGATGATTCTGGGGACGGAGCAAAAAATCATCATTGCTTTATTCTTTAAAATTTTTTGATTAAATAATTTTAAAATGATGATTTTTTGCTCCGTCCCCAAAATCATCCAGACAAAAGGAGGAAATATGATTTTAAAAGAACTAAAGATTGATACATGGGTAGGAGATCCAACCAATTGCTATATTATTTTTGATGAAGACAGTAAAGAGATAATGGTAATAGATCCAGCAGGAGATGTTGATAAAATTGTTGATATGATTAAAAACATTTTAAAGGGCAATCTAAAATATATTTATTTAACACATTGCCATGGAGATCATATAGCAGGTGTAACAGAATTAAAAAATCAATGTGGGGGTAAGATTTTAATTCATCGATTTGATAGAGAAGGTTTAAATGATGTAAACATTAATCTTTCAACAGTTATTGATTTACCAGCAATAGAATTAGAAGCGGATTCAAGAATTGATGATAATGATTTGTTACATCTAGGAAATTTAACATTTAAAGTGATTCATACACCGGGACATACAAAAGGATCAAGTAGCTTGTATTGCCAAGAACAAGGATGTTTATTTTCAGGTGATACGTTATTTAGAGGAACTTGGGGAAGAACAGATTTACCAACAGGAAGCATAGAAGATATAATGGATTCTATAATCAATAAATTATTAAAACTTCCAGACAATACGATTGTGTATCCGGGACATGGAAAAATAACTATGATAAAAGAGGAAAAACCTATATATCTGGAATTAAAGCCAAAAATGTATTGAAATTCAATAGGTTTTGTAGTATACTTGTTACAAAATTAAAATAGGAGAGAAAATATATGGAAAGAGTAGAACCAAGAACATTGGCAGGATTTATGGAATTATTGCCAAATGAACAAATATTATTTAATCAAATGAAAGAAAAGATAGAAAACACATATAAAAAATTTGGTTTTTTACCATTAGATACACCTGTGATAGAATTAGCAGAAGTATTATTAGCAAAGGCAGGAGGAGAAACAGAAAAACAAATTTATCGATTCCAAAAGGGCGACACAGATTTGGCATTACGATTTGATTTAACTGTACCACTTGCGAAATATGTTGCAAAAAACTATGGGAATTTAAGTTTTCCTTTTAGAAGATATCAAATAGGAAAGGTATATAGAGGAGAAAGAGCACAAAAAGGAAGATATAGAGAATTTTACCAATGTGATATCGATATCATTGGAGATGGAGAATTAGAACTAATCAATGATGCAGAAATACCAGCAGTTATATATACAATGTTCCGTGAACTAGGTTTTGAAGATTTTACAGTAAAAATTAATAATAGAAGAATATTAAATGGATTATTTGAAAGTGTTGAACAAAAAGAAAATTCAGTTGAGATATTAAGAATTATTGATAAGATCGAAAAAATAGGAAAAGAAGAAGTTATAGAAGAATTTAAAAAACTTGGTTTGAAAGATGGTCAAATAAAAAATATTCTTGACTTTATAGAAATAGAAGGTACGTCTGATGAAAAAATAGAAAAACTAGAAGGGTTAGGAATTACAAATCCAACTTATATGCAAGGAGTAGAAGAACTAAAAACAGTTATAAAAAATGTAAGATTATTTGGTGTTCCAGAGGCAAACTTTACAGTAGATTTAACAATTGCAAGAGGTTTGGATTATTATACAGGAACAGTATATGAGACATTTTTAAATAAATACAGAGAAATTGGAAGTGTATGTTCTGGAGGAAGGTACGAAAATTTAGCAGAATATTATACAGAAAAAAGTTTACCCGGTGTAGGTGTTTCTATAGGATTAACTAGACTATTTTATAAATTAAATGAATTACAAATTATAAAAGCAAATAGAAAATCTATTGCAGATATATTAATTATTCCTATGCTAGAAAACTTAGAAGAACCAATAAAATTAGCTACTAAATTGAGAAACGAAGGAATTAACACAGAAATTTATTTAAATGATAAAAAACTGAAAGCAAAATTTAAATATGCTGACAAACTAGAAATTCCTTATGTAATTGTAATAGGAGAAGATGAAATAAAATCTAATGAAATTACATTAAAAAATATGCTGACAGGAAATGAAGAAAAAATTCCAATGGATGAAAAGGCAATAGTAAATATTGTAAAAAAATAGAAAGTGAGAAGGTTCACTTTCTTTTTTTATTAAAAGAAAAATCATAAGCTTACTTAAGATTTTTTCGTATACAGCAAGGTTAGACTTTTTATGTTTGTGAAGTACTGCGAATTAGTTTTCACAGATAGGTGTCTAAAATTTTAAATTCTTTACTCAAGCCTTTCTTATATTTAACTTTTGTATTTAAAAAGACATTTTTTCATTAAAAAATTTTTAAACTCTAAAGAAGATCCTTTTTTAAAATTTGTTTTATCTAATAAGAATGCATGGATTCTGTCTGTATATAAATAAAAGAAATGTTTAGTTTCATAAATTCTATAGATATCTTTATATTTGAAAACAGAATATTCCTTTTTATTATAAACTTTAAAATGATTATCATAAAATAGAAAGATATAAGTAGTTTCCTTTATAGATTTATCATCTTGATAATATTTTCTAGCTTCTTCAATCGGACGAAAGAATCTCCATAATAAAAAGATAGCTAAAGAAATACATAGTAAAATGATAAGTGTATAATTTAAACTTTTTATAACAGAAAGGATAGATAATAAGAAAAACACAAAGATGACGAAAGTATATAAATGATAGCGAAGAGCAAATTTTTTTCTATGAAATTTTGAAAAAGTATCATAAACTTTTTTTGAATATGTAGTTACATTTTTAAATAACAAATCCAATTTTATCACCTAAAAATAGTATAACATAAAAGAAAAAAATTGAAAATATTTTCTAACAGAAATAAAAGAAAGACAACTTGCACAAAAAAAATCAAAATGATATAATCATGCTGTAAATAAGATAAAATTAAAAAATATCAAAAGAAAGGTTTAAGTTTTTATGTATGATGTTATAATAATAGGGGCAGGACCAGCGGGAGTTTCAGCAGGATTATACACCAAAAGAGCAAATTTAAAAGTATTAATCTTATATAAAGATGAATCAGCATTAGAAAAGACAGAATTGATAGAAAATTATTATGGCTTTGAAAAAGGAATAGATGGAAAAGCTTTATATACATCAGGAATCCAGCAAGCAAAGAACTTAGAAATAGAAGTCAAAAAAGAAGAAGTAATCAATGTACAAATAGCAGAAGAAAAACAATTTGTTGTGATAACAGAAAGAGAAACATATAAAACAAAAACAGTGATATTTGCAACAGGAAATAAGAAAAATACACCTAAAATAAAAGGAATTAAAAATTTTGAAGGAAAAGGTGTAAGTTATTGTGCCATATGTGATGGATTCTTTTATAGAAATAAAGAAGTGTCTGTTTTAGGAAACGGAAGATATGCTATCTCTGAAGCAAATGAATTAATGAATATTGCAAAAGGAATAACTATATTAACAGATGGAAAAGAAGCACCAGAAATTAGGGCTGATAATGTCAGAATTGATACTAGAAGAATTCGTGAAGTAAGAGGAAACCAGAAAATAGAGGAAGTAGAATTTGAAGATAATAGTAAAATCAAAACAGATGGCATATTTGTAGCACTTGGTGTGGCAGGAAGTACGGAATTTGCAAAAAAATTAGGAATTATTACACAAAAAGATAGAATTGTTGTAAATGAAAACATGGAAACAAATATACCGGGAATATTTGCATGTGGTGATTGTGTAGGAGGATTATTACAAGTATCAAAATCTGTGTATGAAGGAACAAAAGCTGGTTTACAAGTAATTCAATATATAAGAAAGGCAAGCATTAACGAAAACAAAGATTTTGACGCACAAATTTGAAGAATGCTTCCGCAGTATGTAATGTATAATTTGCTGTAAAAGCAATACAATAAATAAAAAGGAGGAAAAAATATGAACGTGTTAATATTAGAAGAAAATAATTTTGAGGAAGAAGTATTAAAAGCAAATGGAAAGATTTTAGTAGATTTTTATGCTGATTGGTGTGGACCATGTAAAATGATGGCACCGATTATTGAAGAAATAGCAGAAGAAGTAAAAGAAACTGTAAAAGTAGGAAAAGTAAATGTAGATAATAACCAAGAATTAGCAATTAAATATGATGTTATGAGTATACCAACCATTATGCTATTTGAAAATGGAAAAGTAAGTAAGACATTTATTGGCGTAACAGATAAGCAAGAAATTTTAGATGTATTAAAATAGAGGTGTATATAAATGGAAGTTATTTATTTTTTAGCAACAGATGGAATAAAATTGGACGGATTGTTATCTACATGTAAAGATAAAACAGAAGATATCATCTTGTCTGTTCATGGAATGGCTACTAATTGTATGAAAAAAAGAGAGACAACTATGGCAAAAATAGCTAATGAGAATGGTATAGACTATTTTTGTTTTAATAATAGAGGAAGTGAGCTTGTAAAATATACAAGAAGATATACAGAAGGAAAAAGAGAAAAAGAATTAGGTGGAACAAGTTATGAGGATGTATTAGAAGGATATGAAGACATTACAGGAGCTATTATTAAATTAAAAGAGTTAGGGTATAAAAATATATATTTACAAGGACATAGCCTAGGATGTACAAAGATTGTTTACACATATAATGAATTAAAAGATGAGAAAGATGAAATGGTAAATAATATAAAGGGAATTATATTAAATTCATTAATTGATATTCCAAGAGCTTTAAGAATTTATTTAAGAGATAAATTTGATGAATATATACAATATGCTGAAGAAAAAGAAAGAAACCAAGAAACAAGTGAAATGATGCCAAGGGAAGCGTTTATTCATCCTATTAGTGTGAAAACCTTTTTAAGATATGCCAGAGATAACCAAGATATTGATTTTGCAAATTTTGGAGAAGATCATGAGTTAAGAAAACTAAATAATATTGATGTGCCATTATTTATGCGTTGGGGAAATGTAAATGAAATGATAGCTCAAATGCCAGAAGAATTAGTAGATATAATGAATCGAGTGATTACAAATCCAAATAAAGATATTTATTATTTAGATGGTGCAAATCATAGTTATGAAGGCAAAGAAGAAGAATTAGCCAAACAAATTATAGAATTTATCAAAAACTTAACTTTATGACAGCAAAAATAAGCAATGAGTAGAGATTACAATTCGAGTTTGCGATTGTAATCTTTTTTAAGTAAAATAATGTAATAAAATGAAAAAAAGTGATATAATAATGTCAGATTAAAAAAGGGATTCAACTGAATAGTAATAAAAATAGGAGGGGAATGTACATGAAAAATAAAAAAGTAATGATTGGAATTATCAGTGTTGTCATATTAATAATAGCAATTATTGTAGGAATTATCATTATAAACATGCCGAAAGAAAAACCAGAAGAGGTTCTAAATACATATTTTTCATACATAAATGCACAAAATTATGAGGCAATGTATGATAAACTAAGTAGTTCTTCCAAACAAAGTATAAATCAAGAAGACTTTATAACCAGAAATCAAAATATTTATGAGGGAATTGATAGTAGTAATATCAAAATAAATGTAAAAGAAGTAGCAAATGAAGAAAAAAAGAAAAAAGTATCTTATAGCGAAGAAATGGTAACTTCAGCAGGAACGATTACTTTTGATAATGAAGTATATCTTGTAAAAGAAGAGAAAGAATATAAAATAGAATGGTCTTCAGAATTAATTTTCCCACAGTTGAAAGAAGATTATAAAGTAAGAGTAGAAACTTTAAGTGGTAAAAGAGGTAGTATCTTAGACAGAGATGGAAATGCGCTAGCTTATGATGGTGTGGTATCTCAAATAGGGATTGTACCCGGAAAACTAGGAGATAATCGAGAAGAAAATATTAATAAAATAGCAGAATTGACAGGTGTATCTGTAGAAACAATAAACAATTATTTATCAGCTTCTTATGTTCAAGATGATACTTTTGTACCAATTAGAAAGGTTGCAAAAGATGATACAGAATTAAAAGAACAGTTATTACAAATACCGGGCATTATGATAAATGATGCAGAAGGTAGAGTTTATACTTTAGGAGAAGAAGCAGGGCATTTGATTGGATATGTGCAAGCGATTAATGCAGAAGAACTAGAAAAATATGCAGACAAAGGATATAGTTCTACTAGTTTAATAGGAAAATCTGGATTAGAAGCAGCTTATGAAGATAGATTAAGAGGAACAGATGGGGTTAGAATTTATATAGTGGATCAAGAAGAAAATGAAATAACAACATTGGCTGAACAAAAGCAAAAGGATGGAGAGGATATAAAACTTACTATAAATAGTAATATGCAAGCAAAATTATATGAACAATTGAAAAATGATAAAGGATTATTTGTTGTTATGCAGCCTGCAACAGGAGAATTATTAGCATTAGTTAGTACACCAACATTTGATTCTAATGACTTTACATTAGGTATGACAAATGACCAATGGAATACTTTAAATACAGATGAAGCAAAACCATTATATAATCGATTCATACAAAGTTATTGTCCGGGATCAACATTTAAAACAATTACAGGAGCAATCGGATTAGAAACTGGAAGTATAACAGCAGATGAAGATTTTGGATATACAGGAACAAGTTGGCAAAAAGATTCTTCATGGGGAGATTATAAAGTAACAACTTTAACAGGATATAGTGGACCTAAAAATTTATTAAATGCTCTAATGCATTCAGATAATATTTATTTTGCACAAACAGCATTAAGAATTGGAACAAGTAAATTTACAGAAAGTTTAGACAAAATCGGATTTAACAAAGAAATAGAATTCCCACTATCCCTTACAAAATCACAATATGCAAATGATGAAGGCATTAATTCAGAAGGAAAATTAGCTGATTCAGGGTTTGGCCAAGGAAATATACTAGTTAATCCAATTCATATGGCATCTATTTATTCAAGTTTTTATAACAATGGCGATATGGTAAAGCCATATGTTGAATACAGAGAAGATAAAACACCACAAATCTTAATTGAAAATGCATTTTCAGAAGAAGTTGCAAATACCATAAAAGAAGATTTAATTCAAGTTGTGGAAAATCCATCAGGAAGTGCAAATGACATGCAAATAAATGGAGTAACTATTGCAGGAAAAACAGGAACAGCAGAATTAAAAGTAGATAAAAATGATAATGAAAGCGGAACTTTAGGATGGTTTGACTGTTTTACAACAAATCAAGGAGAAAAAGATATATTAGTAATTAGTATGGTTGAAAATGTGCAAGATAATGCAGAAGGTGGAAGTCACTATTTAATAAAAATGATAAGAACATTGTTTGAATAAAAATAAAATATAAATTCATTAATAGAAAGAAGGAAAGATTTTGAAAATTTTAGCAATTGGCGATATTATTGGAGAAGTAGGAGTAAAAGAATTAAAAAATAAACTATATCAAATACGACAAAAAGAAGAAATCGACTTTGTCATCGTTAATGGAGAAAATGCAGCAGAAGGAATGGGAATCACTGAGAAAAATTTTAATGATATCATTTCTCAAAATGTTGATGTTGTGACTATGGGAAATCACACATGGGGAAAAAAAGAAATTTTCAAATTTATAGATCACCCAAAATTGATAAGACCAGCTAATTATCCTAAAGGAGTTGTTGGAAAAGGGTACAATATTTACGAATGTAAGAATAAAAAAATAGCAGTTATTAATTTAATAGGAAGGGTATATATGAATGTATTGTCAGAAAGTCCCTTTCTAGTAGTAGCAGATATCATAAAAAACATAAAGGACAAAACAGATATGATCATTGTAGATTTTCATGCTGAAGCAACAGGAGAAAAAATAACAATGGGATATTATTTAGATGGAAAAGTAACAGCTGTTTTTGGGACACATACACATGTGCAAACAGCAGATGAGAGAATATTACCAAAGGGAACAGCATATATTAGTGATATCGGTATGACAGGAACTAAAAATTCAGCACTTGGAATGGATGTATCAGTTGCTATTAAACGATTTGAAACAGCACTACCAGAAAGATATAAAGTAGCAACAGGTGAGGGCATGTTAAATGGTGTTATCTTCGATATAAATGATAAAACAAACAAAGTAAAAGCCATAACAAGAGTGAATATGTAAAAAACGAATCTTACTATATATAATAAAAAATGTCGAATTAATAGATTTATTGCGATGAAAACCTATAAATTTTTATAAGAAATACTTTACATGAATTTCCAGATATTGTAAAATACAAAATGTAAGAGTTGCAACAAAAAAATAAAAATTATAGGAGGCAAAAGAAAATGGAAGTTTTAAAAATTTCATCAAAATCAAATCCTAATTCAGTAGCAGGAGCAATTGCTGGATTAGTAAAAGAATCAAACAAAGCAGAAATGCAAGCAATCGGAGCAGGAGCATTAAATCAAGCGGTAAAAGCAGTTGCAATAGCAAGAGGCTTTGTAGCACCAGCTGGTGTAGACTTAGTATGTATACCTGCATTTGCAGAAGTAGAAGTAGAGGGAGAAGACAGAACAGGTATAAAATTGATAGTAGAATCAAGAGGATAAAATAAGAAAAACATGCGTTAGTGAAAGTAAAAGCAGATTATTTCTATACAATAAATAACAGACTACGAAATAGTAGTCTGTTTTGTTTTGTTCAGTTGGGTGTCCAGTTGGGGACGTTTCTTTTTGCGACATTTTTATGTAAAGTATACAACTTTTTGGAATTTAAATTCGTATCATTTTATTTCTTAATACAATAACATATTGAGTAGGATATAAAAAAGATAAGTTTATTTGTATTTAAATTACTTTACATAAAAATGTCGCAAAAAGAAACGTCCCCAACTGGACACTTGACAATTATGAGATATTATGAAAAAATACAAAAGGTAAAAGATAATGAAGTAATTAGGAGGAGTAGAAATGGAAAAAAAGAGAGGATTTGAAATTGCAAAAGGATTTGAAGATAAAAATATTAATCTTCCAATAAGAAAAACAAAATATAGTGCAGGATATGATATAGAAGCAGCAGAAGATACCATTATACCAAGTTTTAAAAAAGGAATGAATCCAACATTGGTAAAGACAGGTTTAAAAGCATATATGCAAGAAGATGAGATGTTGTTATTATATAACCGTAGTTCTAATCCAAAAAAGAAGGGATTAATAATGGCAAATAGTGTAGGTGTTATTGATAAAGACTATTATGGAAATCCTGATAATGATGGTCATTTTATGTTTGCATTTTATAACATAAAAGAAGAAGATGTAGTTATCAAAAAAGGAGAAGCGATAGGACAAGCAATCTTCCAAAAATATTTGGTAACAGATGATGATATGGCTGAAGGAGAAAGAATAGGGGGATTTGGTTCAACAACTAAGTAATTAAAAAATATGAAAAAATATATTCTTAGAGCGACAAGGATTACAACAAAAATACACATAAAAAATGACGGTAATGGCTTTGACTTTTACCGTTTTTTATTGTATAATAGATATGGTTAAAAAATCCAATAAAGTTATTAATAGGTATTGACATAACTTTATTATATTTTTTCTGCCAAATAAATTAAAATGCTGAAAGGAGTGACTTACATGTTCAATGTAGGAGACAAAATCGTATACCCAATGCACGGGGCAGGAACAATAGATGCAATAGAAGAAAAAGATATTTTAGGACAAAAACAGTCTTATTATATTTTAAAAATGCCGGGAGAGGTTAAAGTAATGATACCAACTGCAAAAGCAGAAGAAGTTGGGGTTAGAAATATAATTAATAAGGAATCAGCAGATAAAGTATTTGGAGTTTTAGAGAGAGACGAAACAGCTATGGATAAAAATTGGAATAAACGTTATAGAGATAATATGGAAAAGATGAAGAGTGGAGATATTTACGAAATAGCTGATGTTGTTAGAAATTTAAGCTTTAAACAAAAAGAAAAAGGACTTTCAACAGGTGAAAAGAAAATGTTGAATAATGCAAAACAAATTTTGGTTAGTGAATTAGTTTTAGCAGAACATGCTACTCAAGAAGAAGTAGAACAACTTGTTGACAATAAAATTAATACATCATTTATGATGTTTAGAGCAGATGATGTAACAACAGAAAGTGTTGTAAATAAATTTATACCTTTTGAAGGAACAGGAACAAACGATAATTAATAATAGGAAGCCTAATGATAAAAGGCTTCTTTTAAAATTTGTTACTGTTCAGACTAGAAAAATAAAAAAATAGTTATCCACAGAATATTACAGAGTTTGTAACACTAAAGAAATACTGGTGTTACAGACTTTTT
>CAJFRV010000024.1 GCA_904419495.1 uncultured Clostridia bacterium
CACATGAAGAATATGATAAATATATGAAATCCCATTTAACTCAAGCAGAAAAGGATTACTTAGAAATCATTGGAGAAGATATAAAAAAAATGAAATAGAAAGCACAGAAAAAATCATATATAGATTTAGAAAGAAAATAAGAAAGGACAGGGATTATTTCGCAAATTTGGTGTGCAGGGCTAGATATTTCAGAAGAAGATAGATATCAAAAAAAGATAGAAAAAGATAAACTTTTATAATATATGTTATAAAAAGGAGAATATATTAGTGAAAGAAAAAATACAAACTATAATCGTAAAGAAAAAAATGTTATTAATTGTATTTATAATAGCATCTATTATGTTTGCAATACCATCATTAAGATATATGTTGCAAAATGGAACAGTTTTACATTTTAATGAATATTTTAAATTTTGCTTAAATGATGATGATAGAGTAGAACAAGCAATTTTCTATATTGCTATATTAGCACTATTAACAATTGTATATGTTTTTATAATAAAAAATAGGGAGAAATTATTTAAGAATATAAAAGAAATATGTATCTACATTGCAATTATTTCACTAATTTTTGTAATGGTTTTACCATTTCTTAGTTCAGATATATTTTATTACTTAGGAGTGGGAAGATTAGATAGTAAATATGGGCAAAACCCGTATTATGTCACAATAAAAGACTTTGTAGAAAATGAAGATAATATGCAATATCTAGAACAAGATACAGTTTTAGCTAAAGGATATGAAAATGATTGGGGAAATACAACAGTTGTATATGGACCAGTCTGGACATTGATTTGTAAAATTATTTCTGGGATAACATTTGGAAATATAGATGTTGCACTTTTTGTATTTAAACTTTTTAATATGTTGATACATGTATTAAATTGCTATGTAATATATAAGCTAACAGGAAAAAAGATATTTGTATTACTATATGGATTAAATCCTTATATGTTTATAGAAGGAATTGCTAATGTACATAATGATATATGTGTTGTTGCCTTTATATTAGCTTCTTTATATTTCTTATTAAAGAAGAAAAAACTCATCATCAGCATAGTATTTTTAGCATTAGCAACAGCAATAAAATATTTTGCAATATTATTATTACCATTTATCATTATCTATTATTTTAGAGATAAAAAGCCTTGGGAAAGGTTAAAAAAATGTATACTTTATGGGATAGCATTTTTATTTATAATGGCAATTCTATATATTCTGTATATACAAGATATACAAGTATTAAATGGGATTTTTACACAACAAGAAAAATTTGCAAAGAACTTTTATATTATATTAATGGAATATTTTGATATACCAAATTTAGTTTCTAGCGTAAATCAAGTATTTTTAATTTCTTTTGTAATCACATATTTCTTTACTTGTTTAACCTTGTTGTATAAGAAAGAAATCAAGTTTAGAGAAGAAATAAGAAAAACAGAATACTTTTTAATAGCATTTTTATTCTTATTAATCACGAATTTTCAACCATGGTATATTATGTGGTTATTTCCACTAATGATGTGGCAGAAAAAAGAAACTTTACAGTTGGTTATACAAGTATCGTTAATTAGCCAATTCGCTAATACAGTTTTTCTAATAAATGGGGAAGGTTGGAGAAACGGAACACCTTTTACATTTCTTATGTTGTTAGGGATGTGGACATGTTTAATTTTAGAAAAATTTTTAAAAAATATGTCTATAAAACAGAAGAAAAATATAGCAAGATAACTTGTAACCAAGATTAGAAAAATAGGAGAATATATGATTTTTTTCAGTAGAAAAAAGTATTACTAAAAAGAGATAAATTAGGTACTTAGGAATTGTTCTATACCAGAAATTGTTATGGGAACGGGAATAAGTAAAATTGGTGTTATAAAAATAAAAAAGTTGAATTTTATGTAAATCCGTGGTATAATTTGAGAGTTGCAATATAATTTATTTTTTAGGAGATGTATACATTTCCTAACATCACATTTTGAAAGGAGTAAAAATGAGTAAAGAAAACAAAAAACGGATGGCAATCATATGTAGGAGGATAGGAGTTATTCTAATGATAGCGGCGGTTACGTGGATAATCGGTATTAGTTTGGATAAAGGCGAATTTTTAATAAGGGATGCTTTGCTAATGCTATTTCTGTATGCATTCTTCAGTATAATATTTGAAATATTTGAAACAATAATAACAAAGAAGAATAATGAAGAAATAACAGAAAAAACGAATATCCAATTTTCCAATGCTACAGAGAAAGAAAAAAATTCTTTAGATAGCAAAAAAACAACAGAGGATGATGACGTAGATGATGACAATTACGTGGATAACTACATGGATGATGAGGATTATTATAGTAAAAAAACAGAAAAAACAAATGTAAAATTTTCTGATGTTGCGGGGATAGATGAGGAAAGGGAACAATTAGAAGAAATTGTGAATTTTCTAAAATATCCTCAAAGATATACAGAAAATGGAGCGAAAATTCCTAAAGGAATTTTACTGGATGGAGAACCGGGAACCGGAAAGACGCTCTTAGCCAAGGCTATTGCTGGAGAAGCTGATGTACCATTTTTTCAGACTACAGGTTCGAGTTTTGAAGAAAAACTGGTTGGAGTAGGGGCTTCACGAGTGCGAAAACTTTTTAGTAAAGCTAAGGAGGAATCCCCATGTATCATCTTTATAGATGAAATAGACTCTGTAGCTCGGAGCAGATATAAGGGGACATCTGATAGTGAACAAACGTTAAATCAGTTATTGGCAGAGATGGATGGATTTAACAGTGATGATAATGTTATTGTGATTGCTGCTACAAATCATATAGATATTTTAGATCCAGCACTAACAAGGTCAGGGCGTTTTGACAGACATATTTCTGTTCCGATGCCCGACATATTAGCAAGAGAAAAGATTCTTCAAGTTCATGCTAGGAATAAAAAATTTGAAGAAGATATCTCTTTAAAGGAAATTGCCAAAAAAACAGTAGGATTTTCTGGGGCAGACTTAAAAAATCTTTTAAACGAAGCAGTCATTTATTCTGTGAATAATGGAAATGGAATCATTACGAAAGAAGCGATTGAAGAATCAATTGCTAGAATACTGGTAGGACTTAAAAAAAGAAATGCAGCAATAACAGAGGAAGAGAGAAGGATGACAGCTATTCATGAATCAGGGCATGCTATTATATCTGCAAAAGTAAGGCCTGAGGTAAAAAATTTTGGCATATCTATTATTCCTAGAGGAAGTGCTGGGGGATATAATTTTTTTGATAGTGCAGATAGAACATATCGAACAAAAACAGAATTATTCCAGCAGATGCAAGTTAGTTATGGAGGAAGAATTGCAGAGGAAGTCATATTTGATGACATCTCAAGCGGAGCATCAACAGATTTAGAAGAAGCTACTAGAATAGCTTATCAAATGACTATGAAATTCGCCATGAACGATACTTTAATAACTAAGATTTCTGGTGAAAATGATTTCAATACTCATCTATATTCCATTAAAATGGACGAGGTTGAAAAACTTTGTCAAGAAGCATATGACAGTGCGTATGCAATTATACAAGAGAATAAAACACAGCTTCTTGAATTGGCAAATTTACTAATAGAAAAAGAGTATTTGTCACAAGAAGAAGTAGAAAAATTTTTAAAAGAGGCGTACTCCTAAAGGGTACGTTTCTTTTTTAGTTGAATAGAAAAAAAGATATGTAAGTATAATTTATAAAAAAATAAACATGAAATCTTAAATAAATTTAACAAATTAGATTTTCTTATGGAAAAAGGAGACTAGTTATGATATAGTATGATAAGAATTAAAGAAATGTCTTTAATTCTTTTAAAGGAGGAAAAGATGGATAACTTTGTTTTAATAGATGGAAATAGCATTATGAATCGAGCATTTTACGGAATTATGGGAAGTAAAATGTTAATGACTAAAGATGGAAAATATACAAATGCTGTATATGGTTTTTTAGCAATTCTATTTAAATTAATAGAAGATACCAATCCAAAGTATATGGCAGTTGCATTTGATTTAAAAGCACCAACAGCAAGACATAAACTATATGAGGGATATAAGGCGAATCGAAAAGGAATGCCAGATGAGTTGGCAGAACAAATGCCATTAATAAAAGAAATATTACATGCTATGAATATTGATATTGTTGAGAAAGAAGGGTATGAGGCAGATGATGTTTTAGGAACACTTTCTAGATATGGAGAAAAACAAGGACTTCATGTGACGATTTTATCTGGAGATAGAGATACCTTTCAATTAGCAACTGACAATGTAACAATTAGAATTCCTAGAACAAAAGGGGGAAAAACAGAAACAGATTTATTTGATAGAAATAAAATTATAGAAACGTATGGAATAGAGCCAAAGCAATTAATTGAAGTAAAAGGTTTACAAGGAGATACGTCAGATAACATACCGGGAGTTCCGGGAATTGGAGAAAAAACAGCATTGTCTTTAATTCAAAAATATGGATCTATCGAAAATTTGTATGACAAAATTGAAAAGGACGAAGATGATTTAAAAGGAAAACAAAGAGAAAAAATAAAGGACAATAAAGAATTAGCAGAACTATCAAAAACCTTAGGAACAATTAATTTAGAAGTACCGATAGAAGATACATTAGAACAATTTAAAGTAGAAGAATGGGATAAAGAAAAGGTATTACAATTATTTAAGGAACTAAATTTTAATAGATATATTGAACGATTTGCATTAACAGGGGAGAAAGGAAATCAAGAAGAAAAATATGTAGTAAATTTTAAAAATGTTGAAAAAACAATAGAAGAAATCATACATATTATTAAAACACAAAAGAATATGATATTTTATTTGCAAACAGAAATAAGCGAACTACCTGAAAATATTATAAAAGAAAAAATAGTAGGAATAAGTATTTTTAATAAAGAAAATCAAGAAGCATATTATATAAAACTAAGTGCAAATGAACTTCAAAAATTAAGAGAAATATTTGAAGATGCAGACATAAAAAAGACAAGTATCAATTTAACAAAAGTATATATTTTACTAAAACAAGTGGGGATTACATTAGAAGGAATTGAGAATGATATAGCTATAGGAGCATATATTTTAAATCCAACGAACAATAAGCTAGAACTAAAAAATTTAGCAATGCAATATTTGGAACTAGATGTAGAAGAATATATTGGTACAGAAGAAAAACATCAAAAGCAAATGACACTATTTGAGGAAAATCAAGTAGAAGATTTGAAAAAAGTTTCCGAAAAATATACATTTTATGTGTATATTATTGAAAAAATAAATAAAATTATAATAGAAAAATTAAAAGAAACCAATGGCTTTGAACTATATACCAATATTGATATGCCAACAGTAGAAGTGCTATCAAATATGCAATGGAATGGTATGTATGTAGATGAACAAGCGTTAAATGCTTTTGGGGAAGAATTAACAGCTCAAATAGAAGTTTTGACAAAGGTAATTCATGAAATGGCAGGAGAAGAGTTTAATATTAATTCTACAAAACAATTAGGAGAAATTCTTTTTGAAAAAATGCAATTACCAGTTATCAAAAAGACAAAAAATGGATATTCTACAGATGTAGATGTTTTAGAAAAATTAAAAAGAGAGGATCCTATTATTGGAAAAATATTAGAATACAGACAATTAATGAAACTAAATTCAACTTATGTAGAAGGATTAAAACCATTTATTAATCCCAAAACCAAAAGAATTCATTCCTTTTTTCATCAAACGATAACAGCTACAGGAAGAATTAGTTCAACAGAGCCCAATTTGCAAAATATTCCAACTAGATTTGAATTAGGAAAAAGAGTCAGAAAAGTATTTAAACCAGAAGAAGGAAAAGTGTATATTGATGCAGATTATTCTCAAATAGAACTAAGAGTATTAGCACATATTTCTCAAGATAAGCACATGATAGAAGCATTTAATCATAATGAGGATATTCATAAACAAGCAGCATCTAAAGTATTTAAAACACCAATAGAAGAGGTAACTAAGGAACAAAGAAGTAATGCAAAAGCTGTAAACTTTGGAATTGTATATGGAATTAGTGATTTTGGACTAGCAGAACAATTAGGAATTTCAAGGAAGAAGGCTAAACAATATATTGATGAATATTTAACCCAATATGCAGGAATAAAAGAATTTATGGAGAATATTATTGAAAAGACAAAGGAAAAAGGATATGTAGAAACATTATTTCATAGAAGAAGATATGTTCCAGAATTGAATTCTAAAAATTATATGGTAAGACAATTTGGAAATAGGGTAGCGATGAATACACCAATTCAAGGAACAGCGGCTGATATTATGAAAATAGCTATGATAAATGTAAGTAAAGAATTGAAAAAAAAGGGATTAGAAGCAAAAATTATTTTACAAGTGCATGACGAAATGATGATTGAAGCTCCGGAAGGAGAAAAAGAAGAAGTAAAGGAAATTATGAAAAGGGAGATGGAATCAGCAATAAAATTATCCATACCACTTGTGGCAGAAATTTCAGAGGCAAAAAATTGGTATGATTGTAAATAATGATTTAAAGGAGAGAATATGTTAAAACCAAATAAATGGAAACACACAATTATTATTATAATGATTATTCTCATAATTATTTTAAGTATATTTATATTTAAAGATAAACTATTAAAAATGATGTATCCAAAGACATATAGCGAAATTATATCAACTTATGCAGAAGAATATGATGTGGAGGAAAATTTAATTTATGCACTCATAAAAGCAGAAAGTAATTTTGATAATAATGCTGTTTCAAATAAATCGGCGATTGGTTTGATGCAAATTGTTGAAGAAACAGCAATTGATGTTGCAAGAAAAAATAATATAGAAATAGATTCTGAAAATGTAGAAGAAGAATTATTAGATATTGATAATAATATTCATATAGGGACGAAGTATTTATCCATGTTATTAACACAATATGGAAATGTAGAAGTAGCATTAGCTGCCTATAATGCAGGAATTGGAACAGTTAATAATTGGATAGAAAAAGAAATTATACAAGCAGATGGCTCAGATATTGAAAATATTCCTTATAAAGAAACTAATAATTATGTAAGGAAAATATTGAGAGATTATGATGTTTACAATTATTTATATGGATAATAAAAATATATAGGAGAATACATGGCAAAAAAAGTTTTTAATTTTATAATATATATAATAATTTTTATAATTATAGTTTTATTACTATATGGTATCATACAAAATAAAATAGAAAATAAGAATTATATTAATTTATTCGGATATACATTTTTAGAAGTAGTTACTGGGAGTATGTCCGGAACAATTGAAGTTGGTGATGGTATTATTGTTAAATTAACTTCAGATATAAAAGAAAATGATATTATTGTATATAAAAAAGCTGATAATTTAATTACACATAGATTAATAAAAATAGAAGAAGATAGACTTATAACAAAAGGAGATGCCAATAATGTACCAGATGAACCAATAACAAAAGATATGATTATAGGAAAAGTAATTTTTATAATACCCCAAATTCATTTTTGGAAAAAAGTAATAATGATTTTTTCTATTATTTTAATTTGTATGTTAGTTATCATACAACGAATAAGAAATGTAAAAAGAAATGAGATAAAGGAGTAAAAATAATGAAAATTATATTAGCATCACAGTCGCCAAGAAGGAAAGAACTATTAAAATTAATTGTTCCAACTTTTGAAATTATTGTAAGTAATCAAGAAGAAACTTTAAATGATAAGTTATCAGTAGAAGAACAAGTAATGCAAATTGCTTATGACAAGGCAAAAAATGTATATGATAGAACAAAAAATAAAGGCGATAGAATTGTGATTGGATCAGATACAATTGTTACAAAAAATGGAAAAATATATGGAAAGCCAAAAAACAGAGATCATGCAAAAGAAATGATAAAAGAATTAATTACCGAAAATAAAATGCACAAAATTATAACAGGATTATGTGTTTTCGTAGAGAAAGAAGGAAGATTAAAAGAATATAAAACATATGATGAAGTAAAAGTATATTTAAAAGATATTACAGATAAAGAAATAGAAAAATGGTTAGATACAGGAAATGCTATGGATAAAGCAGCAGCTTATGGAATTCAGAATGAGTTTTGTGTACATGTAGAAAAAATAGAAGGGAATTACACATCAGCTCTAGGATTACCAACACATAAATTATATGATATCATAAAGACGGTTATTTAGATTTTGTCCAAAAGGAAACGTCCCCAATTGGACATTTTGAATAATCAGAAATCTTTTTAAAAAATAGTTGAAAAAATAATCATATTGTAATATAATTGTAACGAATTTGTAATAAAGTTAGGAAAGGGAAGATATGCAAATGTTTAAATTGGGTTTTGGACAAGATGTTGGAATAGATTTAGGAACAGCAACAGTTATTGTATATGTAAAAGGAAAGGGAATTGTTTTAAGAGAACCTTCTGTTGTTGCTGTAGATAATATTACAGGTGAAGTGCTAGCTGTTGGACAAGAGGCAAGAAGAATGTTAGGTAGAACACCGCGGAAATATTGTGGCAACAAGACCTCTAAGAGATGGTGTTATTTCAGATTATACAGTAACTGAAAAAATGTTAAAACATTTTATTAATAAAGTTTGTGGTAAATTTATTTTTGCGCCAAGAATTATGATTTGTATCCCTTCACAAGTAACAGAAGTAGAAAAGAAAGCGGTTATAGATGCGGCAACACAGGCAGGGGCAAGAAAAGTATATCTAATAGAAGAACCTATTGCTGCAGCAATAGGTGCGGGAATTGATATATCAAAACCATGTGGGAATATGGTTGTTGATATAGGAGGAGGAACAACTGATATTGCAGTTATATCTTTAGGAGGATCAGTTGTAAATACATCTTTAAAAGTAGCTGGAGATAAATTTGATGAATATATTGTGAAATATATAAAGAAAAAATATAATATTATGATAGGTGAAAGAACAGCAGAGGATTTAAAGGTAAATATAGGATGTGTTTACCCTAAAATACAAGATACAGAAATGGATATAAGAGGAAGAGACTTAGTAACAGGACTTCCAAAGACTCTAACAGTTCATTCAAGTGAAATGTTAGAAGCACTATTAGAACCAGCAATGATGATAGTAGATGCAGTTCATTCTGTATTAGAAAGAACACCACCAGAACTTTCAGCAGATATTAGTGATAAAGGAATCTATATGACAGGTGGTGGATGCTTAGTTGATGGATTAGATAAATTATTACAAGAAAAGACAGGAATTAATGTCATGATTGCACAAGATACTGTATCATGTGTAGCATTAGGAACAGGAAAAGCATTAGATAATTTAGATGTCTTGGAAGGTAAAACAACAAGATAGCATATAAACTTGCATCTGTAACTTAAGAAGTTAGATGTGAGTTTTTAATTTTTATACTATCACATTTTAGGAGTCAAATATTATGGAAGTTGTATATAGATTGATAAAAGAAGGAGATAAAAATTTTGTAAATGAATTATATGAAAAATTGTTAAATAGCCATTCTAGTAATGTTGGAATAGGATATCGGTTATGGAGATTGGTTTTATAATCAAATATTTGGTAAAGATAAGTCATATGAATCTTTTGTAGCATGCCTAGAAAATAAGGAAGAGAGCAGAGAAAAAATAATAGGATATATAATGATAGAATTAAATAAAAGAGATAATTGTGGATTTATACAAGGAATATTTATAGAGGAAGAATATAGAAAGCAAGGGATAGGTAAGAATTTATTAATTAAGGCAGAAAATTATTTACTATCTTTAGGTTTAAAAACTATAAAAGCTGATGTTAGGTTAAATATATTTTTAGAATTTTATAAAACATTAGGATATGATATAATAAGAAGAAAGAATGTAGGAAGTTATAGAATAATTAAAAATTTAGAAAAAAGTAAAGATAAAAATGACGAATTAGAATTATAAGATCATATAGATTTTTATTAAGAAAAAACAAGAAAATATTTATTATGTTCTTAGAAAGGAGTATACATCAATGAAAACTGTAGCATTTATTACTTTAGGATGTAAAGTAAATCAATATGAAACAAATGCCATGACACAACAATTTATTGAAAAAGGATACAAAATAGTTGAACATACTGAAAAAGCAGATATTTATATTGTAAATACTTGTACAGTTACCAATATGTCTGATAGAAAATCTAGACAGATGTTAAGACGAGTAAAAGAACTAAATACAGACGCAATTGTAATAGCATGTGGATGTTATGCACAAGTAGCAAAAGAAGAATTAGAAAAAATAGAAGAAATTGATTTAGTGTTAGGAAATAACGAGAAAAAAGATATTGTGCAATATGTCGAAAAATATTTGAAAAGTAAAATCCCTGAAATACAAGCAGAAGATGTTATGGAGCAAAGAGAATTTGTAGAATTTGGAGATGTTACTTTTACAGAAAAAACAAGAGCTGTTATAAAGATACAAGATGGTTGTGATCGTTTTTGTTCTTATTGCATTATTCCTTATGCAAGAGGTAGAGTAAGAAGTAGAAGACCAGAACACATAATATCCGAAATCACAAAAATTGCAGAAGAAGGTATAAAAGAAGTAGTAATAACAGGAATTCATATTGCATCATATGGAAAAGATTTTAAAGAAGATTATACTTTGATAAATTTGTTAGAAGAGATTAATCAAATAAAAGGAATTGAAAGAATTCGATTAGGATCTATAGAGCCATTATTAATAACAGAAGAATTTGTGAATAGATTAAAAAAATTAGAAAAAATATGTCATCAATTTCATTTATCATTACAAAGTGGTTGTGATGAAACTTTAAAAAGAATGAATAGAAGATATACAACAGAACAATTTCAGGAAATAACGAAATTATTAAGAAAAAATTTTAAAGACAGCATTTTAACAACAGATATTATTGTAGGATTTCCGGGAGAAACTGATGAAGAATTTAATAAAACATATAGTTTTCTTGAACAGATTAAATTCTATAAAATGCACGTATTTAAATATTCACCTAGAAAAGGAACAAAAGCAGCAATTATGCCAAATCAAATTGAGGGCAATAAAAAAGAAGAAAGAAGTAGAAAATTAATTTCTTTATCTAACAAGAATCAGAAAGAATACAATAAAAGTTATGTAGGAAAAGAACTAGAAATTCTTTTCGAAGAAGAGAAAAACGGCTTTTATCAGGGGCATACAAAGAATTATATATTAGCACATTATAAAACAACACAGAATTTGGAAAATAAAATGATAAAGCTAAAATGTATAGAAGCAGAGGAAGAATATGTCATTGTAGGAAATACGTAACAAAAATGTAATCATTTTGTAATTAATATTTAATAAAAAACAATCAAAAAAGTATTGATAAAAAAAGAAATATATAGTATAACTAATACAGTAAGGATAATTAAGCTACAAAGGAGGAAATTAAATGGCAGATATAAGAGAAGAAAATAATGTATTCGGTGGAGTAGAATTCAATAATGAAAATGGTAATAATGTACAAGAACAAGCATCTAACGGAAAAAATTTACCAGTAAAACAAGGATTTTGGACAAAATTCAAATCATTCTGGTTCCAAGAAATTGATTGGAATAGAGAAATAAAAGTAGAATTAACTCCATATCAACAAAAAGTAGAAAACGAAATAAATGAATTTTTACATCAAGAAGTAACTTGGGAAAAAGTACATGATTTCTTATTTCAAGAAATAAGATTTGGAAAAAAGAAAACAGAAGTATAAATTTATTGTATCCAATTGGGTGTCCAATTGGGGACGTTTCTGTTTGGGACATTTTTATGTAAACCATACAGATATAATTTATCCATAAATTACATGAATTCAAAATTTATTTTTTAAAAGTATAGCAAAGTCAAAGAAAATATGCTATACTTTCTTTGTTTTTAGGGGCAAAACGAAAATAAAAAACGAATATAATATGTTCGTTAAAATTTTTAATGTAAGGAGAGATGATATTTGCCCCGTATAGCAAGAAAAATTAGCATGACAAAAGTATATCATGTCATTTTGAGAGGAAATGATAGACAAGATATATTTTATGAAGAGCAAGATTATAAGAAGTTTTTGAAGCTTATAGTTGTTACAAAAGAGAAATATCAATATGAAGTATATGCATATTGTTTAATGACAAATCATGTACATTTGATTCTATATGATAAAAACGATCAAATTTCAAAAATTATGCAAAGTATTGAAATAGCATATTCAAGCTATTTTGCAAAAAAATATAGTAAAAAAGGACATTTATTTCAAAATAGATTTATAAGTAAAAATATTGAGCAAGAAAATTATTTGTATCGATTATGCAGATATATACATCAAAATCCAGTAAAAGCTGGAATTTCAAGTGTAGAAAATTATAAATGGAGCAGTTATAACGAATTTATTCATACAAGTAAAATTATCAATTCGAAATTCATATTGTCAATGTTTGGTAAAATGCAAAAAGAAGCAGTAGAAAATTTTATTTTATTTCATAATTATATGACAAATGAAATTAATGAAGAAGTAGAATATGAAGGAATATCAAAATTAACAGATGAGTAAGTTAGAGAAAAAATCCAAAAGATTTTACAATTAAAAGAAATAAGTGACATATACATGTATGACAAAGACACAAGAAATAAAAGGATAAAGAAATTAAAAGATATACAAGGAACTTCAAAAGTACAATTGGCTAGAATACTAGGAATGAATAGAAAAATGTTAGAAAGAATAATGAAATAGAGAAAAAATGAAGATAAAAATTATAGAAAATGAAAGGAGGAGGGGATAGGGTTACATAAAAATGTCCCAAAAAGAAACGTCCCCAATTGGACAAAATGGCAAAAAGTAAAACGGTTTTTGTTTGTAGTGAGTGTGGGAATGAGTCTAGTAAATGGCTTGGAAAGTGTCCTGCTTGTAATAGTTGGAATACGTTTTATGAACAAAAAGTTGTAGAGACGAAAACTGGTGCTCATAAGGATTTAGCGAAGAGTGAAAATAAGCCACAAAAATTGAATTCTTATGAAGCAAAAGAGACATTAAGGACTTCTACAGGCTTTGGAGAATTGGATAGAGTATTAGGTGGAGGACTTGTGAAGGGTTCACTAGTGTTGTTAGGAGGAGAACCGGGAATTGGTAAGTCTACATTAATTTTACAAATATGTGATAAAGTAAAAGGCGAAGGAAAAGTTTTATATGTTTCAGGGGAAGAATCAGCGGAACAGATAAAAATGAGAGCAGATAGATTAGGCATTCATAATGATGATATCCTATTTTTAGGAGAAACAGATATAGATGTTGTTAACCAAGCAATTATAGAGATTAACCCCAAATTAGTGATTATTGATTCTATTCAAACTATGTATTCTGAAGAAATTTCAGCTGCTGCTGGAAGTGTTAGTCAAGTAAGAGAAATTACTTCACAAGTGATGCGTGTTTGTAAATCGAGAAGCATTACAACAATTATTATTGGACATGTAACAAAAGAAGGAAACATTGCAGGACCAAGAGTTTTAGAACACATGGTGGATACTGTGTTATATCTAGAAGGTGAAAGATATTTTTCATATAGAGTATTAAGAGGTGTAAAAAATAGATTTGGATCAACAAATGAAATTGGTATGTTTGAAATGAATGAAGAAGGAATGTGTGAGATTACAAATCCTTCAGATATTTTAATTTCTGAGAGAGAAGATAATCCAGCAGGGTCTTGTATTGTATCTAGTATAGAAGGAACAAGAGCAATTTTAATTGAATTACAAGCATTAACGACCCAAAGTATTTTTGGATTTCCGAAAAGGACTGCTAATGGAACAGATTATAACAGATTAGCACTATTAATTGCTGTTTTAGAAAAAAGAGCTGGTATGATGCTAGGAAATCAAGATATCTATTTGAATTTGGTAGGTGGAATTAGAGTAAATGAGCCATCTATTGATTTAGGAATGATAATGGCAGTAGCTTCTAGCTTTAAAAATGTAGCGATTCCTAAAGATATGGTGATTATTGGAGAAGTCGGATTAACAGGAGAAGTTAGAAGAATTAATTTAATTGATAAAAGGTTGAAAGAAGCCGAAAAATTAGGATTTAAGAGTTGTATTATTCCAGAATCTAACAAAAAGGACTTGAAAGAAACATATAAATTAGATATAATAAGTGTCAGCAATATAAACGAAGCAATGAAAAAAATAGGCTTAAAATAAAAAAGTAAAGGATTAGAGGGGGAGAAAGGAGATTAATTTTGAAAAAGCTAAAAGAAGATAATATTACATCTGTTTTAAAATTAATAGCTCCGGGAACACCAATAAGAGATGGCTTAGAAAATATATTAAGAGCAAAAACAGGAGCTTTACTATTGATTACAGACAATAATGAAGTATTAAAAGAAATTGTTGATGGAGGATTTATTATCAATGAAGATTATACTTCATCAAAATTATATGAATTGGCTAAAATGGATGGAGCAATCGTATTAAGTGGAGATATGAAAAAAATATTATATGCGAATGCTCAATTAATTCCAGAACATGAAATTCAAACAACTGAAACAGGTACAAGACATAGAACAGCTGAACGAACTGCTAAGCAAACAGGAGAATTAGTCATAAGTATTTCACAAAGAAGAAATATTATTACTGTATTTAAAGGTAATGATAGATATGTCTTAGAAGATACAGATGTAGTATTAAATAAAGCAAATCAAGCTATTCAAACCCTAGAAAAATATAAAAAAGTATTTGATAATAAACTAAATATATTGAATGAATATGAATTTAATGATATAGTAACATTACAAAATGTTGTACTTGCCATTCAAAGAGCAGAAATGGTTATGCAAATTGTAGAAGAAATACAAAGACAAATTTATGAACTTGGAAATGATGGAAGACTAGTAAAAATGCAACTAGATGAGTTAATAGGTGGACTTGAAAAAGAAGAAAGTTTAATTATAAAGGACTATATTGTAAAAAAGAAAAAAGAACCTAGTGAAGTAATGGAAGAATTGAAGGAATTAGAATATGAAGAGTTATTGAAAGAATCTTCAATAGCAAAATTATTGGGATATGAATATTTTGACAATTATGATGAAGTAGCAGTATATCCAAAAGGATATAGAATATTAAGTAAAGTTCCAAGAATGCCAACCAATATTGTAGAAAACCTAGTAGATGCATTTAAATCATTTCAACATATATTGGCAGCAGATATTGAAAGCCTAGATGAAGTAGATGGAATTGGTGAAGTAAGGGCAAGGACAATAAAACAGTCATTAAAAAGAATGCAAGAACAATTTGTTTTTGATAATATGATTTAAAATGGAAAAGGAGAATTTACAAATGGAAAAATTTAAAAATGTATTATGGATAATTGCATTAATAGTCATTATTGTTTTAATAGGAGTGGTTGGTTATGGATATTACAGAAATGTAACAATGGAAGTAAAAAGACCTATTGCTACCATGGAAGTAGAAAACTTTGGAACAATTAAAATGGAATTGTATCCAGAATATGCACCAGAAACAGTTGCAAATTTTATAACATTAGCGAACAGAGGCTTTTATGATGGATTGACTTTTCATAGAGTTGTAAAAGATTTCATGATTCAAGGTGGAGATAAAAATGGAGATGGAACAGGATTAGCAACAACAAGTGATTTAAAAGATGATGGAGATGGAACAGAATATACAATAAAAGGTGAGTTTATAGCAAACGGGGTAGATAATAAATTACAATTTGAGGAAGGTGTAGTCGCAATGGCAAGATCAGACTATACTAGTTATTCTTCATCACTAGCAGAAGAATCTTATAATTCAGGTAGTTCACAATTCTTTATTATGACAGCTAAAAATACAGGACTAAATGGACAATATACTTCATTTGGTAAGGTAACAGAAGGAATGGATATTGTACATAAAATAGAAGAAATCGAAGTTAAAGCGGCAGATGATGCAGAAACAACAGGAAATACAGAAGTAAGTACACCAGTAAATCCACCAAAAATTACATCAATAAGAGTAGAAACAAATGGAGTAGACTATGGATTACCAGAAACATTAACACCATTTGACTATACAGCATGGTTATATCAACAATATGGAATTGATCCAAGTAGTTTAACAACATCTGAATAATGAATATGATTTTGTAAATACTAAACTATAGCAACTTTACAAAAAATCTAATAAAAATTCATAAAATGGTTGACAAGATGGGGGAAAATGGGTTAAAATAAGAAATGTGCTAATAAAAGGTGCACGTAAACTATGGTGGATGTAGCGTAGTTGGTTAACGCGCCAGTTTGTGGCACTGGAGACCGTGGGTTCGAGTCCCATCTTCCACCCCATCCAGACTTTGACTCTGGCATGCGCTAGTTCGAATCTAGCCAGCCCAGCCAAAAAAACAGTATTAAAATTTTATGAAATTTAATGCTGTTTTTTATTGTATAGAAAAAAATTAATTTTTATATAAAAAAGGAGGATAATATGATAAAACATATTGTAATGTGGAAATTTAAAGAAAATGAAGAAGAGAAAATGAAAGAATTTTTAGAGGGATTAAATCGTTTAAAAGATATTATTCCAGAAATTAAGTATATGGAAACAGGAATTAATATAAATCCTAATAATGAATATGATGCTATTTTAATTTCTGAATTTGAAACAATGGAAGCTTTAGAAACATATAAAAATCATCCTGAGCATATTAAAGTATCAGAATTATGTAAATCTATTAGAATAGATCGACAAGCTATAGATTATCAAATTTAATTGTATAAAAATATACATATGGTGGTTAAAAGAAGACAAGAGGAGTATAAACATGAATTTAGAAGATATAGCAAAAGCCAAAACTAAAAGAATAGGAAAAAATATTGAATATTTTAAAGAAATAGATTCAACTCATACATATGCAAAAAAAATTGCCATGAAGAAAGATTCAGAAGGAAAATTGATATTAGCAGAAAAGCAAAACGCAGGAATGGGTACAAAAGGAAGAAAGTGGTATACAGGAAAAAATAAGAATATTGCTATGACAATCATTTTAAAACCAAAATGGGAAATAAATAGATTAGAAGGGTTAACAACTAAAATTGCAAAATGTATGCAAAAAACAATTTATGATTTGTATAAAATTTTGTTAGAAATAAAAGAGCCAAATGATTTAATGATAAATGAAAAAAAAATATGTGGTATTTTAACAGAAGTGAATACAATTTCAGAGAAAATCAATTATTTGCTAATTAGTTTGGGATTTAATGTAAATGAAAATAAATTTCCTAAAGAAACAGAGAAAATAGCAACTTCTTTAAAAAAAGAATATAACAAAGAATTTTCAAGAGAAGAAATTATTACAAAATTCATAGAGAATTTAGAAAAAGAAATAGACATATAAAGTTCTATTTCTTTTTTTTATAAATATACATTAAAAAGGAAATCAGAAAGAAAGGAGATTATGATATAGAAATATATCATAAAGGAAAGAATGAAACAAGTAAATTCAAAAAATTATATACATATATTAAAAGGATTGGGAATTGCTTTTGTGACAACTTTTATATTTTTATTGATATTAGCAGTTGTTTTAACTTATACAGATACCTCTGAAACAATCATAGATCCAACAATTATTATTATTACAGCAATTAGTATATTAATAGGAAGTAGTATTAGTAATATGAAGATAAAAAAGAATGGATTAATGAATGGAGCTATTATAGGTGGAATTTATATTGTCATATTATATTTATTCTCAAGTGTATTTAATGAAAATTTCTCATTGACAATTTCATCCGCTATCATGATAGCAATCGGAATTATATTTGGAATATTGGGTGGTATTATAGGTGTTAATATAAAATCTTAAGAGACAACATTAGTACCAATAAATTGATTCCAATACTTTAAAATATGCTGTTTCTCAGATTTAGGAACAATGTTTATTCGGATGGCTGAAAAAGGTTTATCATGAGCATAAGTGGTTTCTTCTCCATCAGAAGCAGCTTTTAACCAACCAATATTAGGAACATAAATTTGATATATGATAGAATATTCATTAGTTGTTTTTAGATTTAATGCAATACCAGAAAGGCCATAAAGATTCTTATCTGCAATTTCTTTTGGAATTGGATTAAACATATTTGAACAAGAATTATTAGCAGTATTATGACCTTGTCCACCTAATTGTAGGCTTAATTTCCCTAAAAAACGTACTACATTTTTACTTTGCATATCATACCAAGTAGAAGAAGATGGAGAATAACCATATTGATAGTCAATTTCAGAATAATTACAAACAGCAGAAGTATTTTCTCCCCAATACGTATAATCAAAAACACGAGCTTGTAAACTATTTTTATCAATAGCCCCATCTAAATACATAACAAGCATTTCAGATTTATAATTTGTAGAATCAATAATGGCTTGTTTTCCAGATACTTGACCATTACTGTCAAATTTTGAAACTCTATATTGATTATAATTTGCATAATATAACATAATATTTGTGGCATTTTTTACATCTATAAAAACTTCAGTTTTATTGCCTGCATAATCGGTTACAAAAATTGGATAATAAATAGGGGAAGGAAATACTTTAGATAGACAGATATCATCAGAAATATCCCAATTAGCAATTGGTCGTATTTTTTCATTACAATTAATTACATATTTGGATTGATTATTCTCAACAGATATTTCTTGACTAGACGCTTTAGGAGAAATGTTGTCAATTAAAATGTGAGTACTAAAGTTTAGCACAGCATTTTTTTGACCACTTATATCTTGAATAATACCTTCTGGAAAATAAACGTTCAGATATCCATTTGAAACTAAATTGGAAATAGAGATACGATAGATAAGTTCATCATCATTACTAGAAACTAAATTTATATCTAATATTGGAGAAGTATCAGTATTTCCGACTAAAATATCTATATTATCACGATCAAAATGATTTATCGTGATATTTTTTTCAGTAATTTTTACCATTAAAGTTATCTTATGTGTATAATTGGCATATTTTTCATAGCCTGTATTTGTATTTGAAACAGATAATACTTCAATTTCAGGTTTTTTATCAATCATGATTTTAGAAGCACAAAAAGAATAGTCAAAACTATATTTCGAAAAGCTAATAAAATAAAAACAGGGAAGTAATATGAAAAATATGACAAGTAAAAATAAAATATATAATTTTTTGTTCAAAAAAATCCTCCTTTAACTAAAATATAAATAAAAACGGAAAATAAACGAAATAAAATATTTGAATATGAATATAGACATTATACAAAGGAACATGGTAAAAGTCAACCAGTGAAAAAACACTTATATTGTCGAATATTGCGGTGAAAAGTGAAAGAAAAATGTTATAAAGAATTGACAAGTGTAAAAAATGAAATTATAATCTAGTTACATTTTTTCTATAATTTTAAATCAAATTTTTAATTTCAAATTATCTATCAAAATTCAAGAAAGAAAATATAAAGAAAAGGAGGAATGCCTATTTGAGTAAAAAGAGAAATATTTTGATTGTTGGACTAATTTTATTAGCCATTATTTTATCATTTTTAGGTGGAAAAACATTTTCAAAATATGTATCACAAATACAAGGTGCTGGAACAGCAGAAATAGCAAATTGGGTGTTTAAAGTAAATGGAAAAGAAGATTCAGTACAAACTGTGAATTTATTATCTACCTATCATAATGAAACATTAGTCAATAATAAGGTAGCACCGGGAACACAAGGTAGTTTTAATATTGTAATTGATGCAACAGGATCAGAAGTAGGTGTAGACTATAAGGTGAGTTTTTCAAATGAAACACAAAAACCACAAAATTTAGTTTTTATCTACAATGATACACAATATACTACAATACAAGAATTAGCAGAAAATTTATCAGGAACGATAGATGCCAATGAAGAAGATAAAACTAGAACAATTACAATTAATTGGAAGTGGCAATATGAAACCGGAGAAAATACGAATGAAATTGCACAAAACGATAAAATAGATACAAAAAATGCAAAAGATTTAAATGATTATACATTTGATGTACATGTTACTGGTACACAAGTAATGCCAAAATAAGGATAAAACAATATAAAATATGATGAATATGAACATTAAAAATATATAAATTAAAATTAAGTTTTATATCAATTATTTGAAATCGAAAATTAGAAATCCCATATATAAATTATAGAAAAAATCTAAAATCTATAGCAAAATAATCTTTATTCTAATTAAGGGCATTTCTATATGTCCTTAATTAGAAATAGCATATAGGAGGAAATAAGAAAATGAAAGAAAAACCATTTTTTAAAACAAAAAAAATAACATTAAAGGATATAAAAATACCGAATATGAATAAAAAATTAAATCATAAAATCATATTGATATTAACTATTATATTAATAGGTATCGTATTTTTTTCAGGTATTAGTTTTGGGAAAATGATGTATAATGGAATTCTAAAAAATCGTGTTGAAATAGCAAAGCCAATTTTAGAAGTAGAAAAAAATTCAGAAGTGATTATAACAGAAGCAAATCGAAAAGGAGAATATGAATTTAAAGTAAAAAATTATAATACTTCAGAAGAAATATCGGAGGTAGATTTGAAATACTATATCGAAATTTTAGAAGAAAATTTAGATAAGGCAATTCAATTTGAATTATATAAAGAAAATGAAAAAATGGAATTACAAGATAATAAGACAAATGAAATATACTTAACTAAGAATGAAAAACAAGAACACCTATATAAACTAAAAGTAGAATATAATGCAGATAAAAATACAGTAGGAGACATTCTAAAAGATATACAAATCAAAGTTCATTCTGAACAAGTAAGGGTATAAGGGGAAATTATGAAAACAAAAAAGAAAATAATTATTTACGGTGTTATAGTATTGCTTATTATCATATTTATGTTGTATTCAATCTCATATGTTTTTTTACAAGAAGATTTAATCTTTTTTCAATTTTTTCATTCAGAAATTCCGTCAGAAAGAAATTTAACAAATACAGTTCAATCAGAAATATCAACAACAACTTATCATAACAAAGAAGTTATCTTTGAAGTGGCATATAAAAATACAAAATTCAAAAGTCTAAATTTAATAGAAACAATTCATAATAAAACGTTAATTTATGAAAAAATAGCACCGGGGACAAGCGGTAATTTTGATATTTTATTAAAAACTAAACAAGATATGCAATATGCTATTCAATTTAAAAGTAAAAATGAAAAACCTTCTAATTTACAATTCTCTATGTCAGAAAAGGGAACAAGGTATTCTTCGTTAGAAGAATTAGGTAAAGAATTAAGAGGAAACATATCAGAAAATGAAAAGAAGATCATTCCTATCTATTGGGAATGGAAATATGAAGGAAGTGAGGAAAAAGATAAGAAAGACACATTAGAAGGAAAAAATTTGAAAGAATATCAATTTTTGATTTATGTACGAGGATATTAGAATACTATTCAGCTCTAAGGATAAATAACATTTATTAAAAACTATAGAATAGAAAGAGTATAATACAATAAAAATAGTATTCTAATAAATTCTATAAAAATACTTGTAAAAAATGAAGAGAAACTATATAATATAAATGTATATTGGGGTATCGCCAAGCGGTAAGGCATCGGACTCTGACTCCGACATTCCTGTGTTCGAATCACAGTACCCCAGCCAATAAGAGTTTTCGTCGAACTTTTTGAAAGCCTTGATAAAACTTAATTTCAAGATTACAAAAAGTTAGATGAACACAAAAACTGAAACCGTTTCAAAAGAAACGGTCTTTTTTTGACCAAAATATTGAAAAAAGGAGGTTTTTGTGGTATTATGTTACATATAATTAAAAAAGAAATCAATATGAGTAAAGAATTACTCTCTAAAATTGAGTGGACT
>CAJFRV010000025.1 GCA_904419495.1 uncultured Clostridia bacterium
CCTTTAATTTAATTATATTTTAGCATATTTTTATACTAAAATGCAATTAAAAAAGAGAAAAAATCCTTTATTTAATGGACTTTTCTATTGGATTAGTAAATTCAGTTAACTACGGATTTTACTTTTATATTTAACCACAAATAAAACATCATATTATTTTTCAAGAAAACATATGTTGACAATCAAATTTCCTTTAATATATCTTGCAGATATTGTTCCTCCATTTAATTCCACAAGTTGTTTGCTAATTGATAAGCCTAGCCCTGTAGATTTCTTGGCATTTTCAACTGTAAAATATCTATCAAAAATTTTTTGAACGCTTATCTCATCTAAAGATGTAGCTTTATTAGAAAATGTAATGACACCTTCTGTATCTAATGTTACTTTAAAATCTCCATTACCGTATTTACAAACATTTGATAATATATTTTCAAAAATACGATTCATACTATGCTTATCTAAATTTCTATATATTTTTTGTTTACAAATATCAAGCTTTGGTCTAATTTGTTTTTCCTTAAAAATAGGATACATATTGGCTAGAATCTCTTCTAAAATTTCATTTATACAGCATTTTTCTTTTTTTATTTTTATACCTATATCCATTGTTTTAGAAAAATCAAATAATTGATCTGTAAGTAATGTTAATTCCTCTGTTTTTTTCTCTATAATTTGTATATATTCTTCTTGTTTTCCTGTATTTTCTTTCATCAAATCTATGTAACCTCGAATAGCTGTAAGTGGTGTTCGTATATCATGAGAAATATTGGTAATGATTTTCTTTAATTCTTGATTTCCGTTCTCATATTCCAATTTTTCTTTTCTTAAGTTTTGTAATTCTTTGTTTAAATCATTTACAAATACTTTCATTTCTTTATCTGTGGAAGATATGGTTAATAATTGATTCGTATCTGTTTTTAATATTTTACCTAGTGAAATACGGATTTCTTTTAAGGATTTTTTTAAAAAATAGAGTTTTATTGCTATAAAAAATATTACCATGCAAACTCCTATCCCTGTAATGATATAAATCCACATACTCACCAAACCTTTCTTCTATTACTTTGTTACCTTAATGAAATCATTTATCCCTGCTTTTCTTACCAATCTATTTCAAATCTTTTCGTTTGAAGCAATACATTCCTACACCTGTTATAACAATTGTTACACCTACTGAATATAAAAATACTGTTTTTAATTCATCATCTGACATATAATTTGTGATTTGGAATGGTTTTTTAGATACTTGACTCATTATTTGACTTGTTTGTCCTGTTGGAAGACAATATAAAATTGTTTTGGCAACATTTTTCTTTAAATCTCCCGGATAGTCTGGATTTAGCTTTTGATGAACTTCAATTTCTCCATTTTCAGTTTGTATATATGTTTCACGATATTTCATAGTATTTGCTGTGGAAGATAATGCCATACTAGCAATAAACATTATCAATACTAAAATCATACAACTAACTGTTGATACTGTGATATCAGAACATAATAACGTAATACATGTAAATATAGAAGCATATGTAATAATAATAAAAACGATGTCTATTATGACAAATAAGAATTTTTCTATTGTCATTTGTAATGTTCCAAAAATTGGAATCCCTATAACTGCTACAATTAACATGTATATCAATTGTATACACAATCCTACGATAATACTAGTTATAAGATCTGCCAAATAAATATGTTTTCTACTATGTC
Organism: uncultured Clostridia bacterium; assembly: GCA_904419495.1. Classification (GTDB taxonomy): domain Bacteria; phylum Bacillota; class Clostridia; order TANB77; family CAG-508; genus CAG-269. The sequence continues at coordinate 1,711 of CAJFRV010000025.1, forward strand.
CTATCACTATTTTATTTCTAAGTACTCCATCTGAATATTCTGTTCCAATAAATAAGCTTGTAAATATGGCCATAGCTATTCCTATAAAGTACATATACATGACTAATAATCTGTCAATACTTTCTTTTGTTTCCCCTTGATTATTTATAATAGTATTAAATAATAAGACACTTGCTATTCCTAATGTAATGACAATAATCCCCCAAAAGATTTTGTTTTTAATTAGTCTAAAAAAATTGGTTCTTAATAATTTATTCACTATCGCCACCTCCCATCAAATTTATGTAATAACTTTCAAGTGATTCTTCCTTTTCTTGAAATTTGTTAATTATACAATTTTTTTCTGAGAGTACAGTTACTAAATCTGTAATGTTTATTTTATTATATAAATTCAATCTCTTTCCTGAGATCACTTCATAAGAAAACTGTTTTTCTTCAAAATATTTTACACATTCTTTTACATCACTTACTTCTAATTCTATTCTTTTTTTACATTTCTCTTCCAATTGTTCTTTGCAAATTTCTTGAAGCATTGTTCCATTTTTTATAAAACCATAATGTGTAGAAATCTTGGATAATTCATCCAAATAATGACTAGAAATCAAAAAAGTAATCCCTTTTTCTTTATTTAATCTTAATATCAATTCTCTAATTTCAATAATTCCTTCTGGGTCTAAGCCATTAATTGGCTCATCTAATATTAAAAAATCAGGATTTCCAACCAATGCAATAGCAATTCCTAATCTTTGTTTCATCCCTAAAGAAAAATGCTTTACCTTTTTCTTTCCCGTATTTGCTAGTTCTACTAGATTTAAAAGTTCTTGCAAATTATCAAAGCTAGGTAATCCTATCATTCTATATTGTTCTTTTAGATTATCTTCAGCAGTAGCCTCTAAACGAATAGATGGTGTCTCAATAATCGCTCCCATACGCTTTCTTACATCTAAAATTTCTTTTTCTGTATTTTTAACTCCATAAATCATATAGATTCCATTTGTAGGTTTTTGCAAACCACAAATTAATCGAATGAGTGTAGTTTTACCCGCTCCATTTTTTCCGATCAATCCATAAATCGATTTTTTTGGTACATGAATATTTAAATCTTGAATTGCTTTAAAATGCTTATACTTTTTTTCGAGATGTTTTGTTTCTAATATATATTCCATAACTTCCTCCTTTTTCGTATTTACTTTATAACAAAATGGTTAAGAATTTAGTTAAGGAAATGGTTAAGATTTAGTTAAATTATTCATGCATTTTAAATCCTATTCCCCATACAGATTCAATATATTCTTCTTCTGTTACCATTCTAATTTTTTTTCGAATATTACTAATATGTACTTTTAAAGAGTTTTCATCACAGTCTAATGTATCTTGACTAATAAAATCTAATAGCTTTGATTTTGTTACTACTTGTTTTGGATTCAACAATAATTGTTTCACTATAGCATATTCTGTTTTTGTTAAATATATTGGATTTTTTCCTATATGTATTGTGTGATTTTCTTGATTTAATACCATTTGCTTATATGTTAATTCTGTTTTTCTCACATTTTCTTTGCTATTTCTTTTTATTCTTAATTGTACCTGTATTCTAGCTAACAATTCCTCTGTAGAAAACGGTTTTGTAATATAATCATTTGCTCCATTTAACAAAGCATTTACTTTATCTTCTGGAGAAATCTTAGCACTAATTACAATAATAGGAATATTGTTAACTTTTTTAATAATTTCTTCTCCATTTAGCCCCGGTAACATTAAATCTAATAAAATTAAATCTACATGTTTCTGTTCTAAGATCATTAAAGCTTCTGTTCCAGAATAACTGTTTAGCACATGATAATTTTCTTTTTCTAATACTTCTTTTATAAAGTTATGAATATCTGTATTATCTTCTACAACTAATATGGTTTGCATATATATTCCCTTCTTTTATATCTTATAATAATTACGTAAATATTAGCATATTTTTATATATTTCACAATAACTTTATGTTTTTATTCTATGTGGTTTTATTCCACGTTATCTCGTTTTTTTTTGCTTATTCAGCTTTGAATCCTAACCCAATTACTTCTCTTGAATTTGTAATAATGACAAAACTTCTTTTATCAATCTTTCTTATAATTTGTATTGCTTTTGCTATATCTTTTCTAGTAACTGCACACATTAAAATTAATTTATCAGAATTCGTATACATGCCCTTTCCATAAATCCCTGTCGTTCCTCTTCCGATTTCTTTTGCAATTTCTTTTGCAATTTCTTCTGCTTTATCAGAAATAATATAAATTAGTTTTGTAAAATAAATACCTTCAAATAAAATATCAATAATTTTTCCCATTAAATAAATGGCAATGGCTGAATATAGTCCAATTTCAATTTCTCTTAAAAAAATCATATTGAAAGCAACAATCAAAATATCAATTAAAAAGATGATTTCTCCTACTTTTATAGTTGGCTTATATATTTTAGCAATATAACTAAATAAATCTGTCCCTCCTGTCGAACTATTTACTTTTAACAAAATTGCCGTGCCTACCCCCATTAAAATACCACCATAAATACAAGCCAAAAATTTATCTTCTGTTAGCGGAGACAGTTTGTCCAATATATCAATAAATACTGACAATGTAATCGTTCCTATTATTGATTTCACAAAAAATGTTTTTCCAATCTTTAATATAGACATGAAAAATAATGGAATATTAATAATTAACATACTAATTCCCATTGGCATATTAAACAAATAATAAGTAATTGTTGCAATTCCTGCTACGCCACCTGAAGATAATTTATTTGGTAATAAAAATAAAGACACAGCAATTGCAATAACAAATGCACCTAAAATCGTTCCAAAAATTTCTAAAATAAATCTTTTAATTAATATTTTCTCTTTCAAGTTCATAATAAAAATCACCTTTATTACAATTATTTGTAATTTCTGGTGATTTTATGCTAATGCTTCACAAAATTTGGTATATAAATAATAAATATCATGACTCTCCTAATATATAAGAATAATATGCATTCACTTCCTCTTGCATTTTTTGATTATCAAAACTCAAATTTTCCATTTTATCTCTTATATCTTTAGGAAATATTTTTTTCACTGATTCTGCATATTCTGTACCATCTTCTGGTTTTATATAATCTACAACTTCATCATTTTCTATAACAATTTTACGTGGTCCTGCATTTCCACTATTTCCTACCAATTGGTTATCTTGTACATAATAGCTTTGAACTTCTGCCCATACATACACATAAAACTGATTTCTTTTTTGTTTAATTCCTAATTTTTGTATATTGGTAAATACTTTAAAATCACTTATATCATAATCGGGACTAGATTCTTTTGTTTCTAAAACATATTGTGGTTGTTCCAAACTAATCAAATATTCTTCTGCTTTTTCATACAAGTCTTCTCTATTCGTAACTGTTTTTTCTCTCGTACTATATAAAACAATTCCTACAATGGTTAAAAAAACAATTATTAATATGATTACTAAACTTTTTTTCATAGATATCCCTTCTATTTCTTACTCATTTCTTTTTTTTCTTCTTCCCTTTCTTCATAAGCAAAATCTTTAAATGTTTTTGTTACTTCTATTTTAGATTTACCTTGTTTAATAGATTCATCTTGTTTTAAAACCAAATCTACATCATAAAACTCTTTTAATTTTTTGACATTTTCTTTTTTATGTCCAATCACATTATTGGCATCTATTGGATTTACTTTAACTTCTACTTCTTTTACTTTTACATTTAATTTTTTTATTTTTCCGACAATAGCATCATACCACATAGCAGATTCTACTAACTGTCTGAATGCTGGATGATATGGTCCTGCCACTACTTCACTTTTCTCTTGGTTAGGATCTGCAATTTCTTCTGTATTCTGTAATCCCACTCGTATAATATCAATTTTCTTATCTGCAAACATTCTAACTAATTCTTTGCAAGTTTCAATTGCTTGTGGTAATGGTAATGGTTCATAAATTCCATTTTTATATTCTTGTTCTAATTTTGTGTTTTTCACAACTAATACTGGATATATCCTTACCATTTTAGGTTTCAATTTTATTAAAGCTTTTGCTGTATTAATTTCATCAAATTTCGTACTTTCCGGTAACCCTACCATCATTTGATGTCCTAATTTAAATCCATAAAATCGAATTAATTTTGATGCTTTTTTGACATCTTGGAAAGTATGTCCTCTATTTGCTCTCTTCAAAATATAATCATTAGAAGATTGAACTCCTAATTCAATGGTTTTTACTTTATATTTTTTTAATCTTTTTAATATTTCTTTATTAATACAATCTGGTCTGGTAGAAATTCTAATGCTTTCTACTTTTCCATCTTTTACATATGTATATGCTAGTTCTAATAATTCATTTTGTAATTTTTCTTCTATTGCTGTAAAACTTCCTCCAAAAAAGGCTATTTCAATTTGTGCTTCATTATCTTTTATATTTTTTAGGTAATCATCTATTATTTTTCTTGCTTCTTCTTTTGTCATATTCTTTTTTTGACCACTAATGGATTTTTGATTACAAAATATGCAATCATTAGGACATCCCAAATGTGGTACAAATATCGGTATGATATATTGATGTTTCATAGATTTACCTCTTTTCTATTTTAAATTTTCTAGTGCTTTTTTAGCCGCTTGCATTTCCGCACTTTTTTTGCTTTTTCCACTTCCAGTAGCTAGTACTTTTCCATTAAATCTTACTTGTGCTTCAAAACTTTTATCATGATCTGGTCCACTTTCTTTTATAATCTCATATTCTATTTTAACATCGCCTGCCTCTTGCAATTTTTCTTGTAATACTGTTTTATAATCTTTGTCTCCTACATGCTGACTTGCTTGTTTGATTTCTTCTTTTAAATTTTCAACAATAAATCTATCTACTGGCTCTAGTCCACCATCTAAATAAATGGCTGCAATTACTGCCTCTACACTATCTGCTAATATGGCTGGTCTTTTATTTCCTCCACTTATTTTTTCTGATTTTCCCAATAATAAGTATTCTCCAAAATGATGTTTTGTTGCTATTTTATACAAACTTTTTTCACATACAACTGTTGCTCTAACTTTAGTCATTTCTCCTTCTTTTAGATTTTTGTACTGTGTAAATAGATATCTACTTGACAAAAATTCTAATATACTATCTCCTAAGAATTCTAATTTTTCATTACTGTCTATGTGTTTTTCATAGGCATAAGATGTATGAGTTAATGCTGTTTTTAATAATTCTTTATTTTGAAATGTGTATCCTATTTCTTTTTCGATTCCTTCTAAATTCATTTTGTTTACTTTCCTTCCTAAGTCAAGTTTTAAAGAATATGGTTATTTTTTATGTACCTCTCAACTTTATGCCTTTATTATATACTATTTTACAGATTTTGCAAGCTAATTAAGGATTTATTCATTTATTTTTAAAAATTAGTTTTTTCTAAATATTTTTTCATTTCTATAAATTTAACCTCTTAAATTTTGATGTTTTTATTTTACATCTATTTTAAGAGGTTTCAATATTTTTTTCATTTATCATTCTAAAATAATTTCACATTATAAATTTTTATATTTATTCCAATGTTGGATATCCATTTTCTCCACTAGTCCACTTCTCCCATTCTGATACATCAACTCCATTATCACCAATATTTGCTATATTTTGGTTTAATTTTTCTAGAAAATCCACAGATTTCATTTCATTATCTTGACATTTTATTGTTGTATCCACTATTGTTCTTCCTACTCCTTTTTGTAAATTATCTAAATAATAGCAATAGTCGATCATATTATTGGGGTTATTCCATGATCCTCCTCCAATTATACCACCTGCATAATTTACATTTGACTTGATTTCACCAATATTATATACATTTTCAATTCTTGCTGATGCATATATATATCCCATTATTCCTCCCGCTTCTCTTTCAGCATGAATTTTTCCTATATTATAACTATTATATATGCTCACTTCACCAACAGTTGCATTATAATATCCTAATATTCCACCTGCTACATTAGTATTTGAAATAATATTTCCCATATTAACACAATTTTGTACTATAAATCCATTTCCATATCCAGATATTCCTCCTGCTGCTTTTTCAGCAAATATATCTCCATAATTATATGAATCTTTTACTAATGCACGACCACTTCCTATTATTCCTCCTGCATTAGATAAATCACTCTTAATGATTGCTTTATTTTTGCAATTAATAATTTTACTTTCACTTGATGATGATCCACATATTCCACCAGCATTTCCTGTCTTGCTTATTATATTTCCTGTTATATCTAAATTTTCTATATGTACTGAACCTGCCTTTCCTATTAATCCTGCATCTAACTCCTGATTTATATAAATATTTCTTAACGCATATCCCTGTCCATCAAATTCTTTTGCAATACCTATATTTTTTTGAGTACCTCCATTTATTGGATAAAATCCCTTTCCATTTTCTGATAATTGTTCTATTAAACTTGTATTTCCATCTCCACCTAAAAATTCGTCGTATATTGTAGTTGTATAATCTGCATATGATAATTTTGATTTAAAATTTAAATTTCTACATAATTTCACATATTTATCTGCATAAGAGAATCCCCATGCTGAATTCATTACTTTTGAATATTCTATCAAATCTTCTATACAGTTAATTTGATAAGCATCTTCTTTTGAGCTACCTGTTAAAATATTTCCTTCTTCATCTTTTGTTATATCCCCCGGATAAGGATCTGTCACTGGTTCTAATTGTCCTAGAATATTTCCATCCTTATCAACGGAATAATAGCGCTTCGTATCTTTAAAGTATATTTCAAATTCTTCTCCTGTATCTGTTGCTTCTGTTTTTCCCTCATCTGTTTCTTTGTCCAGTTGTTTTTGTAGTTCACTTTCTTCAATATTTCCATATTTATTATTTCCCATTGCTTGTACTGTCGCTTTTTCTATAATTTCTTTTTCATTAGCTATTTCTGTTTTTTCTTTTGCTTGCCCTGCATTGTCTATAATTCCATTATCTCCTGTTATTGCTCCTACTGTTATTCCTGCTAAAATTAATAATATAATAACAGTGATCACTAATGCAATTAATGTAATGCCTTTATTCTTTTGTTTTGCCATTCTTTTCATTCAAAGTTCTCCTCTCTTATGTTTCTATTTTCATCAAATTCAGATATATTTAGGGTATCCTTTGTCTCTTAATTTTGTTGCATAGAGTTTCATACTCTAAGTATATTTGCAAGCCTTTAAAAGTATTGATATTCAATAACTCTATGGATTTTGTGTATAGTAGAAATGTGATAAAACTTTAAATTAATAAAAAAAATTTTTATTAATTTTTTCAACACATTTTTATTGACTTTATTATATTTTATTGTTAAAATTTAGATATCAAAAATCGTTCTTAGAGTATGAAACTCTAGGACTTTTTTCATTTTTATATCTAAAAAATCTTCAACTTCATTTCTGCCTATTCTTTATTGTTCCAGAACAAATTTAGAAATTTTTTCTACATTGCTCTTTTTTGTATTTTTTTGTAGACAAGTTCTTTTTGTTATTGTATAATAGTGATGTAGAATTTTATGAAAGTGAGGAAATTAGGATGTTAGATGACAAAAATAACTCTGTGAATAAGAGTCAAGATAACAGAAATTTATCTGATGTTTTTAAAGAGTTACAAGAAATTCGATATTCTCAAACAACTACATCTTCGAATACAAATTCAAACCACAAAGTAGATAGACAAGCTAAACCTAAGGCAAGAGTTTCTTTTATTGAAAATAACAATATATCCTTTGACAACAAAAAAGGTATAAAACTTTCTAATTTACTAATTGTCTTGGTTGTTTTAATTTTAGTAATTATTGCGATATTTCCTATGAATGTATTCTCTGTAGAAACAGGAAATACTACAGAAGATTCTGATGAAGTTGTAGAAACAGCATCTATTCCTACAAATATTGAAATAAATCGAAAAGCTTTAAATATGCAAAAGATAATTTCTGAAAACTCAAGTTTTGAGAAAGTAAAAGAACAAGTTTCTGAAGAAAGAGAAATTGAATATGAAATTCAGACACAGCAAAATCCAACACTTCCAAGAGGTGAACAAGTTGTTTTACAAGAAGGTATTATGGGAAAAGAAAATGTTTCTTTAGTAAAAACTTATGAGAATGGAGAATTTATAGAAGAAATTATTTTAGCAAAAGAAACTATTGAAGAACCAACACCTCAAATTTTAGATATTGGAACTTCAGATTTCTTAGCAGATTTAAGTATACATATTGGTGATACTGTTTATTTGAACAAAAATGCAACTTTAAGAAAAGAAGCCTCTGAAGATTCTGAAGCAGTTGCAGAAATTAAAAACTACATAGATGTAAAACTTCTTGAATTACCAAATGAAGATTGGTGTAAAGTATCTTTTGATACAATTGAAGGATATTTACCAACAGATGTATTAACATCACCTACAAAAACACCAAGTATTGTAGAGAAAAATAGAATTCAAAGAATTTTAATAAATGTTAATATTGAAATGGAATTAAATAAATCTACTGGTTTAACTTTAAAAGATTATCAAAAAATCTTTAAGGATTTACCAAATGATACAACTGGAATTTTTGAAGAAAATGCTGAAGTCTTTTATAACATGGACAAAAAGTACAATGTAAATGGTATCTTTATTGCTTCTATTGCAATCCACGAAAGTGGTTGGGGTACATCACAAATTGCAGAAGATAAAAATAACTTCTTTGGTTATGGCTCATATGATGAAACACCATATGAATCTTCTTATGAGTTTGATTCTTTTGCAGAAGGAATCGAAACCGTAACAAAATCATTAGTTAAATCTTACTTAAATCCTGCTGGAACCAAAATTTATGATGGAAAAACAGCAGATGCTTGGTACTATAACGGTCCTACATTAGAAGGTGTTAACCAAAGATATGCAAGTGACCCAGATTGGCATACAAAAGTATATTCTTATATGGAAATGTTATATAATAGACTTAGCTAAAAAGGAGTCATTATGAAAAAAATAAGAATTAAACATCACAAAATTGTTTTTACAATTTTAATATTAATATTATGTGTCTTATCATTTTTATATTATGATTTGATTTTTAAAACCAGTTTTGCAAAAGATGAATTTTCGAATCAAGTAGTAAAAGTTGCTGAACAAAATGAAAATCCAATTTTCAAAATTCAGAAAATTATTGTTTACAGTAGTGCAAATGCGATTGATAAAAGTGAAAATGAATCTTTACAAGATTTAAGTATATTGCAGTATAGCGATATTGCAATATACTTAGACAATACAAGTACAATTTATGATATTACAAATGAAAATACTGTAAAAGAATTATATATTGATAATATTAGTATATCTTCAGGATCTGATAAAGGACATCAATATGTTAATTACAAAAATGCATTAGATTTTGCAAAATATAAAGAAATAGAAGAATCTGGTAGTGATAAAATAGAATATCATATTGTTAATACCAATGATGAAAATAATAATACGAATTATGAAACACCAACATTTTATGCAGATTGTTCAAATCCAATTACTTTAGAATATATGAATGAAGATATTATTACGAATTATGCAGCTTCTTCTGATTCTAATACAATTTCTTTTAATGGTAAAGTATTACAGGAAGCTGGCATTGATTTAAAAGATGTTAATTATACTTTAAATTTTACAATCAATATTACGAATAATTTAAATGAAAAATTTATATGTCCTGTAAGACTTCAAGTGGATTTAAGCGGAAATGATGGTGGTATTTATAAAGGATATAAATATGATAATACATCTGTTTCAGGGTATGAATATAATTTTATTAAGATTGTGAAATAAGGTTTTATACACTTAGTTTCCAAAGATAAGATGTTATTCATTATAAAAATATTGAATGTGATTGGAAAGTTCTTAGAAAATATTAAAATCGATTACTGAGGGAGCAATTATATTGGAGAGGCTCAGTAATCGATTTTTAAATTTTCTTAGAGCTTGTAGTGAACCGAAATATTTTTATAATGAATAACATCTTATCTTTGGGGATATATCTAATTTTATTTCATATTTTTACAATTATATATCTATTAGTTTTATCTTCATCTATATTAGCATTATGCTTATTTTAATGCCCTAAATGAATTTAATACTGCTAAGACAGTCACTCCTACATCTGCAAACACAGCTGTCCACATAGAGGCAAATCCAAAAGCACTTAATATTAAGACACCTATTTTTACAATTAATGCAAAACTAATATTTTGATATACAATTTTTAATGTTTTTCTTGAAATCTTTATAGCTGTTGCTATCTTTGATGGTTCATCTGTCATAATTACAATATCTGCTGCCTCTATTGCTGCGTCTGAACCTAATCCTCCCATAGCAATTCCTATATCTGCTCTTGCCAAAACAGGTGCATCATTAATTCCATCACCAATAAATGCCAATTTTGTTTCTTCATTTTTATTATTCAATAATTCTTCTACTTTATTAACCTTATCTACAGGTAACAATTCACTATATACGTCATCTAATTTCAATTCTTGATTTACTTTTTCTGCCACATCTTTATTATCACCTGTTAGCATAATTGTTTTTCTGACACCTGCTTTTTTCAAATCTTGAATTGCCTTTTTAGCATCTTCTTTTATTTTATCGCTTATTACGATATATCCAGCATATTGTTTATTAATTGCCACATAAATAATTGTTCCCAATTCATCTACCGGCTTTACATTATCTAGATTTAATTCTTTCATTAATTTTATATTTCCGCAAGCAACCTCTTTATCATTAATTTTACTAATGATTCCTTTCCCTGCTACTTCTTTACTATCTTTGATTTGTTTCTTGTCAATTTCTTTTCCATATGCCTTTTGTATAGAAATAGATATTGGATGATTTGAATAACTTTCACAATATGCTGCTAATTCTAACATTTCTTTTTGATCTATATCTTTCTCATTTTTTATTCTTTGCACATCAAAAACACCTTTTGTCAATGTTCCTGTCTTATCAAATACAGCAATTTCTGTTTTTGACAATAACTCTAAATAATTGCTTCCTTTTACTAATATTCCTTTTTTAGATGCTGCTCCAATTCCACTAAAAAAGCTTAGTGGAACAGAAATAACTAAAGCACATGGACATGATACCACTAAAAATGTAAGTGCTCTATATATCCAATCTAACATATTTGTTTTAGTTATCATTGGTGGAATAAATGCAATCATTAATGCTAAAAATACCACAATAGGTGTATAATATTTTGAAAATTTCGTAATAAAATTTTCTGTTTTTGCTTTTTTATTAGTTGCATTTTCAACCAAATCTAATATTTTACTTACAGTTGATTCTCCAAATTCTTTTTCTACTTTAATTTCTAAAACACCATTTAGATTAATACATCCACTTAAGATCTTATCTTTTTCTTTTACTTCTCTTGGAACTGATTCTCCTGTTAATGCAGCTGTATCTAACATAGAATTACCATCTAATACCATACCATCTAAAGGTACCTTTTCTCCCGGTTTTACAACAATAATATCTCCAATTCTTATTTCTTCAGGTGATTTTTTCTCTATATTTCCGTTTACCTTTAAATTTGCATAATCTGGCCTGATATCCATTAAACTTGCAATTGATTTCCTAGATTTTTTTACTGCATAACTTTGAAAATATTCTCCTATTTGATAGAATAGCATAACAGCTACTGCTTCTGGAAATTCTTTAATCGCAAAAGCCCCAATTGTTGCAATACTCATTAAAAAATTTTCATCAAAGAATTCTCCATGAAAAATATTCATTATGGCTTTTTTTACAACTTCGAATCCAACGATTAAGTAGCTCACAATATATAGTACAATTTGTATAATAAATAGCACATTTTCATCTACTTTAATAAAATTGAATTTCCCAATTAATACAGCTATTAAAAAGATGATGGCTGCTATAATGATTTTTCTTAATCTCTTTTTCATCTTACCACCTCTTTTTTAAATTTCCTTTAAAGTTGTATCTGGTTCTATTTTTTTTACCACTTTTTTTATTTCTTTTTCTATTTCTTTTTCATTTTCCTCTTCTATTTCTACAATCATTTTTTCTGTTACAAAACTTACTGAGCATTCTTTCACACCCTCTATTTTGCTAACTGCTTCTTCTATTTTTGCTGCACAATTTGCACAGTCTAAATCTTCTAATATATAATTCTTTTTCATAAAAACCCTTTCCTTTCTATTAACAATCATTGACTATCTTCTATTCTTTATTAATTGTATGTAAAATACCTTTTTCTATAATATGACGTGTACATGTGTCTGCCAATGAATAATATACATTTTTTCCATCTTTTCTATATTTTACCAAATTTGCCTCTTTTAATGCTCTTAATTGGTGTGAAATTGCTGATTTTGTCATATTAGTTAATACCGCTAAATCACACACACACATCTCGTTAATATCCAATGCCCATAATATTTTTATTTTTGTTGTATCACTAAATATTTTATAAAAATTTGCTAAAGCTTCTATTTTTTTATCTGATAACATATGGTCTTTAACCGTATCAATTACATCTTGATGGATACTATTACAATCACATGTTTCTATTCTTGCAACCATATTTTTCTCCTTTCTATATACAGTTGAATGTATATTCAATCATCTTTTACTATATTATAGTTGAATGATTATTCAATTGTCAATACTTTTTTCAAATTTATTGACAAATTTAATTTGGTTATGGTAAAAACTATTTAAAATAAAATTATTCCAAGACAGTAGGATAAATATTATTAGAAATAACAAACCATATCTATATTTTTCAATACTATATCATGAAAGGGATTTTTGAAATGAAGAATAAAACTATTTTGATTCAAGGAGCAATGGATATTGAAGTCGAATATTTCATTAGTCAATTAGAAAAGAAAGAAAAACACATAATAGCAGAGTATGAATTTTATACAGGATACATTCATGCCCAAAAAATAATTATTTCAAAAACATTAGTAGGTGTTATTAATGCCACTACCGCTACCACTATTGGTATTATAGCTTTTCATCCAGATATTGTCATCAATCAAGGAATTGCAGGTGCTCATAGATCTAGTATTCATATTGGCGACATTATTATTGGTGAAAAATGTTGTAATATTAATGCTTATTCCATGCCAACAAAACAAGAAGGACATTCTTCTAATCCTTTTGAATGGGAACCTAATAAAAGAGCAAAAAACATACAATTAGGAGACAAAGCATTGATAAATACTTTTAAAGATTTTTTTGAATCAAATTATGATAAAACAATATATGTTGGAACATTAGGAAGCGGAGATGTATTTAATCGAGAATTTGATAGAATTAGTTGGTTGCAAAATCAATTTAATCATCTTTGTGAAGATATGGAAAGTATAGGAACATATTCTGTATGTAATCGATTTCAAGTTCCTTGTATTGGAATTAGAATTATTTCTAACAATGAACTCACTAATGAACAATTAGATAAAGAACAAGCAATCGTATTACAAAAATTTTTGATTGATTTCTTACAAAGCAAAGCTTTTTGATTTTTATGAAATTATATATTCTTTTAGTTTTTGATAGAACAAATTTCGCTTTGCAAGAACTTTTCTCTACTTTTTTAATTCAGCTATATGTATTTAAGTTCTCAAAGAAGTGTAAACATTTTTCTTATTCAATAAAAAATAACTATTCTATTTTAAATAAGAGAATAGTTATTCTTGTTTTGGAGGCGACAGCCAGAAAAGAACCAGCTTCAAAACCTCTATTTTCGCATAGTTTCAGACTTGTATAGTTTAAATTTATTGCAATTTTACTGCAACCACATAATTTATTTATACTATAAATTAATTTTAAATTTTTACTATGTTCGCTTGTTTTTTAGTGTAAAATATTGTAATATGTTAGCAACCTTTTCATTGACAGAAAGGCAATCCTTACTCAAGGGTGGAAAGGGGGTTACATACTATGTCATCATACGACTTAATCTTACGATTAATTGAAATGTTACTTGCTGAAAAAGACAAGAACTACCAATTAAGAGATG
>CAJFRV010000026.1 GCA_904419495.1 uncultured Clostridia bacterium
TTAATGTTACAGACTTTGTAATTTTATGTGGATAATCTTCCTTTAATTTTTCTTTATTAATTATTTTTTCTTCTTTAGGGGTTTTTCAGTCCTTTAGTTTTTTACTCTAAGAGTATTTTTATATAAAAATCATATCAATAAATATGTAATGTGTCAATAAAAATAGACAAAAAGTATAAATACAAAATGTTAATAATCATTGAAATGATAAAATATAAAAAACCTTCTATTATCAGGTAATAAAAGTATTCAAAAATTCTTAGAGTAAAAAACTATAGGAAAGATAAGAGGAGGTAAACATGGATACAAAAGAACGAAAACAACAAAAAGGAATTACAATTTTAACATTAGTAATTACAGTTATTGTTTTATTAATTTTAGCAGGAGTAACAATAAGTGCAATTACAGGAGAAGATGGAACAATAATAAATGCCTCAAAGGCAAAATTTAGAACAGAAATAAGAGATATAGAAGAAAAAATAGAACTAGAAGAAATAAAACATAATAATGGTGAAGATTTTCAATTTGGAAATTTAGAAAAGTTAATTGGTAGAACAGATGAATATAATGAAATATTAAGTATGGAAGATGGAAAATTAGTATATGACCCAGAAAAGGTGAGCGATAAACAAAAAGAATGGTTAGAAGAAATGGACATACAGGCAAGACAAGATATTATACCTATTTATACAGCAGAGCAATTAAAGAAAATACGGAAGTGGTGAAGAAATTGAAATACAGGAAGTAGGAAGAACATATGTATTTTCAACATCTGCTAGTTATGCTATACAAAATAATATTGATTTACAGGGAAGCGAAACTAATAAATGGGAACCATTAGGAGTTTTTGAGGGAACTTTAGATGGGAATGATTATACTATTAAAAATTTATATATTAATGATAGTGTAACGAATAGGGGGATGTTTTCTGAGAATAAAGGGAGCATAGAAAATTTAAGAGTCGATGTAGATGCTTATATAAGAGCTTATTCTGGTATTATATGTTCTATAAACACTGGAAAAATTGCTGATATAGAGTTATCTGGAACGATTGAATGTACATCTAGTTCAGCTGGTGGAAATTGGTTAGGAGGAATCTGTTATAATAATAAAGGAGAAATTGTGAAAGTATGTAACTATGCAGAAAT
This sequence comes from uncultured Clostridia bacterium, assembly GCA_904419495.1. Classification (GTDB taxonomy): domain Bacteria; phylum Bacillota; class Clostridia; order TANB77; family CAG-508; genus CAG-269. The sequence continues at coordinate 1,149 of CAJFRV010000026.1, forward strand.
AAAAGGATATAATTCAACAAGTACGGGAAATTATATAGGTGGAATATGCTCACAAAATCATGGAATAGTGCAACAATGTAAAAATGAAGGTAAAATATGGAATGCGAATAATGCAATAGGGGGAATTGTGGGCTTGAATTACCAAACAGTAAAAGAATGTGCTAATAAAGGTAGAATTGATGCAAATGTGAGTGCTTCCTATCATCTAGGAGGGATTGCGGGAAGGAATAATGGAGAAATATATAATTGTTATAATTTAGGTTCTATAACAGGACAACTAGTCAAAGGAGGGATAGTAGGTCCCAGTGACGGTAATATAAAAAATTGTTATTCAATAGCAGATATAACGACAGAATATCAAGCAGGAGGTATTGTTTCAACAAATTCAGGAAAAGTTACTAATTGCTGGTATGTAAAAAAAGGAAATTATGATATTCAGTTATCTACAAGTACAGGAACGGTAGAGTCATCAGGAGAAAAAACAGAAGCTGAAATGAAAGATAATGCATTTTTAGATGTATTAAATGCTGGAAATGATGAGATTACTTGGAAATTAGATAGAAGGAAAAATAATGGATATCCGTATTTAGCATGGGAAGATGAATAAAAAATGCACCAAAGAATACAAAAAACATATAATAAACCGTAGGAGGCAATGATATGGAATTTATCTTAAATACAATCTTTTGGACATTGGCCTTGTATGGTTTATATGAAATTATCAAAAACATCATATACATAAATACATATACAAAATTTAGAAGTAAAGGAATCTATTTAATAATTGGTGTAAAAAATCAAGAAGATGTCATCGAAGGATTTCTAAGGTCGATTTTATTTAAAATCTTATATGGAAGAGAAGAATATTTTAAGAATATTATTGTAGCAGATTTAGAATCAACAGATAACACAAAAGAAATTTCAAAAAAATTATCAAAAGAATATGAATGTCTAAAAGTATTAAGTTGGAAAGAAGCTAGAGAGTTAATGGATAATATAGATGAAGGATAACTTTTAAAAGCAGTACTTGACAATAAAAGTAGGTAATATAACAGACGGAAATAATACAATAAAGAAGGATGATAATACGATAGCATCATCAATATTACCTTATGCAGGTAAAAGTAGTTTAATGATTGTGTAATAGCTATAGTTGCATTAGTACCAATTATTTTGAAGAGAAAAGTAGATGAGTATAAAGATATTAAATAAGCGATATGATAACAAGTTATAGACAGGTATTTATTTAGTTTTTCTACTAAATAAAGCTTGTCTCAGTTTGATTGTATTTATTAAATAGAATCTATTAAAAAAATCAGAGAACTGAAAGAATAAACCAAGAGAACAAAGTAAATAAGGTTGATTTTGAAATCCATAAAAATGTCCAAAAGGAAACGTCCCCAATTGGACATTTTTTCTAAAAAATACTTGATTTTTCTGGGAAAACTTGGTATAATATTTAGCGTATTAAACACATAAAGTGAGTTTTAAAGGGTGTGCCAATATAATTGGTCCTAAGAAACCAAGAACTTTATGGAAGAAATAACAAAAAGGGAGGAATTAAAAATGGCAGTAGTTGCAATGAAACAATTACTTGAAGCTGGTGTTCATTTTGGACATCAAACAAGAAGATGGGATCCTAAAATGGCGGAATATATATTCCAAGCTAGAAATGGAATTCACATCATTGATTTACAAAAAACTTCTAAAAAACTTGATGAAGCATATGCTTTCTTAAAAGAACAAGTTGAAGAAGGAAAAACAGTTCTATTTGTAGGAACTAAAAAACAAGCACAAGAATGTGTAAAAGAAGCAGCATTAAAATGCGGAATGTACTATGTTGATCAAAGATGGTTAGGAGGAATGCTAACAAACTTTGATACAATTCAAAAAAGAATTCAAAGATTAAAAGACTTAGAAGCTATGGAACAAGATGGTACATTTGAAGTATTACCTAAAAAAGAAGTTATTCTATTAAAGAAAGAAATGGAAAAACTAGAAAGAAACTTAGGTGGAATTAAAGAAATGGACAAACTACCAGGAGTTATTTTCTTAGTAGATCCAAAAAAAGAAAGAATTGCTATCTTAGAAGCTAAAAAATTAAATATACCTGTAATTGGATTAGTAGATACAAACTGTAATCCAGAAGAATTAGATTATCCAATTCCGGGAAATGATGATGCAATAAGAGCAGTAAAATTAATTGCGGATGTTATGGCAAATGCGGTTATAGAAGGTAAACAAGGAGAAAGCTTTGAATCAGTAGAAGAACAAGAACAAGTAGCAACTGAAGAAGCTACAAGTATGGAACAAGTGGTAGCAAACGAAGAAGAAAATAAAGAAGTTGAAGAATAATAAATTGTTAAAAAAGAAGAGTAGGGCTTTTCTGCTCTATTCTTTTTATTGAATAAGAAAACCTTTTCTTATTCAATAAAAAATAACGTTGTACAGAAAAATTGCAAAGCAATTTTTTACGTTGACAAATCTTTACATTTTTTCAAGAACTTATATAAATATAGGAAAATAGGAAAGTGAAAAAAGTTCTCTCGAAATGAGATTTGTCAATTTAATATTAAAAAGGAGGAATGTATAATGGTAACAGCTAGCTTAGTAAAAGAATTAAGAGAAAAAACAGGTGCAGGAATGATGGATTGCAAAAAAGTTTTAACAGAAACTGATGGAGATATGGAAAAAGCAATCGAATTATTAAGAGAAAGAGGAATTGCAATCAGGAAGAGTTGCAGCTGAGGGATTAGTAGAAGCATATATTTCAGAAGATGGAAAAGTAGGAGCAATTGTAGAAGTAAATTCAGAAACAGATTTCGTTGCTAAAAACGAAGAATTTAAAACATTTGTTATGAATGTAGCAAAACAAGTTGTAGAAAAAAATCCAAAAGATGTAGAAGAATTATTAAATCAGGAAGCTATATTTGAAGCAGGAAAAACAGTAAATGAAGCATTAGTAGGAAAAATAGCTACAATTGGCGAAAACTTAAGTATCAGAAGATTTGCAAGATTTGAATCAAAAGGATTATTAGAATCATATATTCATGGAGATGGAAAAATCGCTGTTTTAATCAATATGGCAAAAGGTGATAAAGAAGTAGCAAAAGATTTATGTATGCAAATTGCAGCAGCTAGACCAGAATACTTAAATGAACAAGCAGTTCCTGAAGAAAGAGTAGAAAAAGAAAAAGAGATTTTAAAAGTACAAACAATGAATGAAGGAAAACCAGAAGCAATTGCAGAAAAAATTGTACAAGGAAGAATTAGAAAATTCTTTGAAGAAATTTGCTTGGTTGATCAAGTATTTGTTAAAGATTCAAATATGAAAGTATCTGAATTATTGAAACAAAAAGATGCAGAAGTTGTAGAGTTTGCAAGATTCGAAAAAGGTGAAGGAATCGAGAAAAAAGAAGAAAACTTTGCAGAAGAAGTTATGAATCAATTAAAATAAGAATCACATCAAAAAGAACAGAAAGCTCAAAAAAAGCTCTCTGTTCCTTTTCTTTCATAAAAGCCCTCATGTTTTAGAGGAATGGTGTTACGAATATTACTAACAATAGAGCAACCACATCTGCAGTACTTAAAGCCTTACAAATAGATGAGTTGTTTTTGAAAAAGCAATAATCCATAAACCAGAGACCGATAAAAAGTACTGCCAACAAAATAATAATAGTAATCATTGTTCCTTTTATCATTATTTGTCCTCCTATGAAACTAGCCTGAAAATAGGCTTAACTATAAAGTTACATTACTATATACTACGTAATATTATACTATAAATCAATATAATAAACAACAGAAATCTAATTGTTTGCTAAACAATGTAGAAAAATACAAATCAAAAAGAAATACAAAAAGATAAACCATAAAAACAAATAGTGAATTAAGAAAAAATTAATAAATTTAGTAAAAATACTGTATTTTTTCAAAATATATGATAGAATATCTCTGATAATTTATATTAAGGAGAGTGGAAAATTTGTCAGAAGCAAAATATAAAAGAGTATTATTAAAATTAAGTGGAGAAGCATTAGCAGGAGAACAAAAGACAGGAGTAGATGCTAAAACAGTAGGAAAAATATGTGATAAAATTAAAGAAGTAGTAGACATGGGAGTACAAGTTGCTATTGTTGTCGGAGGAGGAAATTTCTGGAGAGGAAGAAATGGACATCAAATGGAACAAACAACTGCGGATTATATGGGAATGTTAGCAACAGCGATGAATGGACTAGCTCTACAAGATGCATTAGAGTCAAGAGGAATTCATTCAAGAGTGCAAACAGCAATTGAAATGAGAGAAATTGCTGAACCATTTATACAAAGAAAAGCAGAAAAACATTTAGATAGAGGAAGAGTTGTTATATTTGCTTGTGGTACAGGACATCCATATTTTACAACAGATACAGCAGCAGTACTAAGGGCAACAGAAATAAAAGCAGATATTATTTTATTAGGAAAAGCAATTGATGCTGTATATTCAGCAGATCCAAAACTACAACCAGATGCTATTAGATTTGAAGAAATATCTTATTTAGATGTTCTAAATAAAGATCTAAAAGTAATGGATTCAACAGCAACAGCTATGTGTAGAGATAACAATATACCATTATTAGTATTTGGAATAGCAGATCCAGAAAACATTGTAAGAGCAGTAAAAGGTGAAAAGATAGGAACGATTGTTTCATAAGATAAAAAATAAAAGGGGAAAAATGAAAGAAGATAAGGATTTATATGAGAGAAGCTATTTTTTAGATATGAAAAGTAGTGAAAAAACATATAAAAAACAAAAGAGAAAAGAGCAGAAGAAAAAAGACTATATTACAGGTCAAATTATAAATATTTCTATTATTATAGGGATTGTATTTATAATTTTGATATTTTTAGTATTTTTCTATAAATCAGATGTGATTGATTTTTTAGAAGAAATAAAACGTACATTTACTTATGGAATGATGATAATATTAGGTATGATTACAGTTTTAAGTATATGCTTTAATATTATCGTTAAAGAAAAAAAGAGATTAAGTAATTTGTTAAAGATAGTATTATTTTTTAATATTGCTTTTCTAATTATGTTTTTTTATATGGAAATAGTTTTAGATAATACATATAACAATGAAGAAAATTTTGGAATACTATATGATACAAAAATAGAAAATAAAGAAGATACGAAATATGTAGATGTCTGGAAAACATTTTTAGAGCAAGAATTAAAGACAAAAACAGAAAGAGAAATATTTATAGAAGAAAATATGACACAATTTACATATTTTAAAATAAGAGTATATTTTATTTTTATATTATATGTTGTTACAATGATGGCAAATACATATATGATTTCTAAAATTGATAAAGAAATAAAAAGTAGAGAAATACTAAATAGAGATGACAAGATATTGTTCAAAAATAAGTAAATAAGAAGAGGAGAGATAATTATGGACTATGAAAATTTAAAAGAAAGAATGGGAAAAACAATTAGTAATTTTACAGAAAAATTAGCAGAAGTAAGAGCAGGAAGAGCAAATCCTGCTATACTAAATAAAGTGAAGATTGACTATTATGGAACACCAACACCAATTAATCAGGTAGCAGGAATATCTGTTCCAGAAGCTAGATTAATCGTTATACAACCATGGGATATGAGTGTTTTAAAAGAAATTGAAAAAGCAATATTAGCTTCTGATATAGGAATTAATCCAAATAATGATGGAAAAGTCATAAGACTAGCCTTTCCTGAATTAAATGAAGAGAGAAGAAAAGAACTAGTAAAAGAAGTTAAAAAGATGGCAGAAGAAGCAAAAGTAGCAATAAGAGCTGTTAGAAGAGATGGAATAGAAGAAGCAAAAGCAGAACAAAAAGAAGGAAATATGACAGAAGATGAATTAAAACAAGCAGAAAATGAAATTCAAAAAATGACAGACAAACATGTAGAAGAGATAGATGAAATATTAGGAAATAAAGAAAAAGAAATCATGAGTGTATAATTTGTTATGGGGAAGGTTGAAATCAGAATGGATTTTAAAGAAGAATTAAAAAAATATCAAGAAATTGTAAATAAACATTTAGAAGAGTATATAAATAAAGAAAAATGTCCAGAAGAACTTTTAAATCAATCTGTAGAATATAGCTTAATGGCAGGAGGAAAGCGATTAAGACCTATTTTAGTGATAGCAACATATGAATTATTTAAAAAAGATATTGAAACTTGTATGTCATATGCGATAGCACTTGAAATGATTCATAATTTTTCTTTAATACATGATGATTTACCCGGAATTGATAATGACGATTTTAGACATGGAAAACCAACCAACCATAAACAATTTAATGAAGCAACAGCAATTTTAGCAGGGGATAGATTATTAAATAATGCTTATATCGTTATAAGTGAAGAGTTAAAAAAATCTGAAAAAGAAGAATTACCAAAAAAAATAAAAATATTAGAAGAATTTTCAAAAGCAGTTAATCAAATGATTGTTGGAGAATTTGTGGATACAGAATTCGAAGGAAAACAAATTTCAGAAAAATATTTAGAATATATACACAAAAATAAAACAGGAGCTTTGATAATATTAGCTGTTAGAATGGGAGCAATGTTAGCAAATGCTTCAGAAGAGGATTTAAAAAGGTTGACATCTTATGCAGAAAAAATAGGATTAGCATTTCAAATAAAAGATGACATCTTATCAGAAGAAGGAAATCAAGAAATCCTAGGAAAGCCTGTGGGAAATGATAAGAGGTTAGAAAAGTGTACATATGTGTCTAAATATGGATTAGAAAAAGCAAAAGAAATTTTAAATGGAATTATAAAAGAAGCTACTGAAGAATTAGAAATATATGGGGAAAAAGCACAATTTTTAATTGAGCTGGCTAATTATATAGAAAATCGTAATAAATAAGGGGAGAAATAAGAAAATGTTTGATAAACAATATATGCCTAGACATATTGCTATTATTATGGATGGAAATAGAAGATGGGCAAAAGCACAAGGAAAACCTGCAAGTTATGGGCATAAAGAAGGTGCAAAAACATTAGAAAAAATCGTAAGATACGCTAATAAGATTGGATTAGAATATATAACGGTATATGCATTTTCGACAGAAAATTGGAAAAGAGCAGAGGAAGAAGTAAAGGCACTCATGATGCTTTTACAAAGCTATTTAGATGATTATTCTAAAAGAGCTGATACAGAAAATATAAAAGTAAAAATATTAGGAGATATTTCTGCTTTGTCAGAAGGAATGCAAAAAAGCATTTACAATTGTATGGAAAGGACAAAGAACAACACAGGTGTAACTTTTAATATTGCATTGAACTATGGTGGAAGAGATGAGATAATAAAAGCAATAAAAACTATAGTAAAAGATGTAAAAGAAGGAAAAATACAGATAGAGGATATATCAGAAGAATTGGTTTCTAATAATTTATATACCAAAGGAGAGCCTGATCCAGATTTATTAATTAGAACAAGTGGGGAGTTAAGATTAAGTAATTTTTTACCATGGCAATTAGTGTATAGTGAATTTTTATTTATCGACAAAAATTGGCCAGATTTTACAGAAGAGGACTTAGACAATGCTATTATTGAATATCAAAAAAGAACGCGAAAATTTGGAGCAAATTAGAAAAAAGAGAAGGAGTAATTATGGATATAAAAAGAATAACATCAGGATTATTAGGATTCCCATTGGTATTAATTGTATTAATTATTGGCAATAAATATATTGTTGATATAGCATTGACAATTATTGCCATATTAGCAATGGATGAATATTTTAATGCAATTTCTAAAATATCAAAGCCTGTAAAATGGATTGGATATGTCAGTTGTATTAGTATTGCATTAATACATATTATACCAGAAGAATACTTAACAACAGTTTCTATTTTGGCAATTCCAACACTATTATTAATATTATTTATACAAGTAATTATAACAGAAATGAAAACAAGCTTTAAAGATATAGCATATACATTTTTTGGAATCATGTATGTGGTCATGTTATTAATGTTTTTTGCAAAAATAAATGGAATGGAAAATGGAAATATTTTAATTTGGTATGTTATATTTGCCGCATGGGGAACAGACATATTTGCATATTTTATAGGGAAATACTTCGGAAAACATAAATTTAGTAAAATTAGTCCTAAAAAATCCATAGAAGGGTGTATAGCAGGAACAATTGGAGCAATACTAATTATGTTGATATATACATATGTTGTAAATACATTATGGGGAATGCAATATTCTTATATAACAATCGCAATTATTAGTTTTATACTAAGTATAATAGGACAAATAGGGGACTTTGCAGCTTCTAGTATAAAACGATATGTAGATATAAAAGACTATAGTAATCTCATTCCCGGTCATGGAGGAATGTTAGATAGAATTGATAGTTTAATATTTTTAGCACCTTTTGCTTATGTATTGTTTATGCTTATATAAAATGTCCAATGGGGGACATTTTATTTTAGATGATTTTATCTTTAATGAGGAGGAAAGATTTGATAACATTTATCATAACTGCGATAAAAATAATTATATTATTAGGATTTTTAATTATCATTCATGAACTTGGTCACTTTTTAGTGGCCAAACTTTGTAAAGTAAAGGTAAATGAATTTTCTATAGGATTTGGTCCGGGAATATGGACAAAACAAGGAAAAGAAACCAAATATTCATTAAGAGCAATACCTTTACGGTGGATATGTTAGTATGGAAGGAGAAGATGAAGCTTCAGAAGATAAAAGATCTTTTTCAAAAGCTAGTATTCCCAAAAGAATAGCCATATGTGCAGCAGGAGCTATTGTAAATATTCTATTTGCAATAATGGTATATTTTATTCTTATGGCAGCATCTGGAGTATATATATCTAATGAAGTAGATACTACAGTTTCAGGAGGAGCAGCAGAACAAGCAGGAATTCAAAGTGGAGATAAAATCATAGAAATTAATAAACAAAAGGTTAAAAATAAAACAGAATTAGATAAAGTTATGGAAAAACAGGATGGAAAGCAATTAGAAGTAATTGTAAATAGGAATGGACAAAAAATACCTATCTATATAATACCAATGGAAGTGAAAACAAAATCAACAGGAATGTATTTAGATGAAAACTGTAAAGTCATTATGGTTGAAAAAGGTAGTAGCAGTGAAAGACAAGGAATACAGGCAAATGATGTCATTATAAAAATTAATAATAAAGAAACAAATGGAGATACCAATAAAATAATAGAAATATTACAAGATGAAGGAACAGGAACAATATTATTGACTATACAAAGAGCAGATACTGAAATCAATGTAGAATTTGAACCTGATTATGTTTCATCATATTATTTAGGTGTTAATATGAAAATGGCACCAGATACTTTTGGAAATAGATGTATTTATGGATTCATGCAAACAAAAGAATTCGTAGTTTCAATTGTAGATAATGTAAAACAACTATTTACAGGAAATATTGGAATAGACCAAATGACAGGACCTGTTGGGATAGGAAAAATGGTTTCTAAAACAGATGGTATTAGAGATTTTATTTACTTAATGGCTTTGATATCAATATCTTTAGGAGTAACAAATTTATTACCAATTCCAGCACTTGATGGAGGAAAAATTTTAATATTGATTATAGAAGCTATTAGAAGAAAACCTATGAAACCTGAAAATGAAATTAATATACAATTGTTAGGATTTTCTATATTAATTGCTTTATCTATTTACGTGACATATAATGACATGTTACGATTATTCTAATAAAAAGGTTGCTATTAAGCAACTTTTTTATTGTATAAGAAAAATGTACTTCTATTTTAAATTTTAATGAATAAAAATTTATTGACTAAAAAAAATGCTAATGTTATAATGAGGGTGTCTAAAAATAGACCAAATTGTCAAAAGAAAAAATATAATACGATTCGTACAAAATAAAAATTTTTCAACTTAGAAAAATGAAAAGGTTTCAACAAAGGAGGAAAAAATATGAAAATAGGAACAAAAAAAATAATATGTATGATACTGTGTTTAGCAATGTTGATTTTTATAGCACCAAAAGCAAAAGCAGCAGGGTTAGTTATTGCTTTTTCAGATTCAACAGTAGATGTTGGAGATACAGTAACAGTTACAGTAACAGGAAATGGTGTTTCTGGAACTGTGAACTTAAGTGTATCAGGAGATGCAACATTATCGCAAAATAGTGTTTCTGTAAATAATGGTTCTGCTAGTGTAACAGCAACGATTAATGGTGAAGGATCAATAAGAATTACTGCAACAGCGGCAAATATGACAGATACAGCTACATCAGAAGCTTATACAGGAGCAACAGGAGGTACCATTACAGCAGTAGGAAGTGAACGTCAAACTGAGAATGCTAATACAGATTCAAAGCAAGCAAGTAATGCAAATTTAACAAATTTAGGTATTAGACCAAATGACTTTACGGGATTTAGTCCTAATAAATTAACATATGATGTAACTGTACCTGAAGATGTAGAAAGTGTGGAAGTATATGCAACAGCACAAGCAACAGGTGCAACAATCTCAGGAACAGGTATGAAAACTTTAGAATATGGAGAAAATGCATTAGATGTTGTTGTTACAGCCCAAGACGGAACAGTAAAAACATATACAATTAATGTAACTAGAGAAGGTTCAGATGGAGCTGAAGAAGCTCCAGCACAAAATACAGAAACACAAAAAGGATTATCTAGTATAAAAATAGGTGATTTAACATTAAATCCTTCTTTTGCAACCAATGTTTATGAATATACAGTAAAATATATCGGAAAAGATACGTCATTAAATATAGAAACAGTTCCGACAGATCCAAATTATGTAGTAGAAATATTAGGAAATGAAGAACTAAAAGAGGGAGAAAATACAATTACAATTTTAGTTTCTGACAGTGAAGGGAATAATGTTGCTACATATCAATTAACTGTTAATAAATCATTAGTAGATGAAGAAGCATTAGCAAAGGAAAAAGAAGAAAAAGAGCAAGCTGAACAAAGAAAAATGATGATGATTGCTGGAGGAATTATTGCACTAATTTTAATCATTGTGATTGTAATTGTTATAAGACGTAAAAGAAATAGAGCATATGCAGAAGAATTTTCAGGAATCCCATTTGCTGGAATGAATGATGAAGACTACAATGACGAGTATGATAGCAATGAATATGATGATTATAATAATCAAGAAAAAGTAAAAAATGATGATTATTCATTAACAGAAGAAAATGATAAGGATGATACTATGACTGAAGAAGATGGTTATGCTACTGAAAAAATACAAGAAGATGACAATCATGAAGAAATAGACGAAAAAGAAAGAGCTAAAAGAGAATTTTTAAACGGATATAATTCTGACAACGAGAGTTATTTTGAAGAGGAAAAGACTAAAAGAAGAAGAAAAGGAAAACGTTTTAAATAAAAAGTGAATTTATATATGTGTAAAATTGTTTCATATTAATTGCACGAATATACAAATATAAAAAACTTAATTTGTTGTATAAAAAGAGGACTTATTTTAAAGTATAACTCCTAATGAGTGATGTTCAGGAGACTTTAAAAAAGTCCTTTTATATTTTTAATTAATGTTATTGAAAAAAGCATAAGTAGTATGTTATAATGAAAAACATGAAAGATAATTATAAAATAAAAATAAACAAGTGTATAACCAATATAAAAAATGGAATGCATAAAATTCCTAAAAAAGTAAAAGTCATTATGATAGTTTTATTCATTGTATTATTAATAATAGGATTAGTAGTAACGATAATAGTAGAAAGTAAAAAACAAAAGTACGAAGAATATACGGGAAAAAATTTAAACGAAAGTAAGTATCCGGGCTATAAGGAACGAATTAATAAATTACAAGAAGAACATCCTAATTGGACATTTACTCTATTTTATACAAAATTAGATTGGGAAGAAGTAATAGAAAATGAAGGACATCAAGATAATACAGAGTATCCACTAAATTTAATCCCAGATTCTTCAAAATATCCGGAAGACTGGAGATGCGAAATAGACAAAGAAAAAACATTTGATAATGGAACATGGTTGTGTGCTTCAGATAAAGCTATTAAATATCAAATGGATCCAAGAAATATATTAAATGAAGAGAATATATTCCAATTTGCAGAATTAAAATATGTAGAAGGAGCACAAACAGAAAAAGGAATAAATGAGATAACAGAAGGATCATTTTTAGAAGGAAATAGTATCACAGAAGCATTAATACAAGCTGGGAAGAGTGCAAATTTAGATCCTTATTTTATAGCTTCAAGATTAATCCAAGAACAAGGAAGAAATGGAACAATATTGTCTAGAGGTTGTGAACATAATGATACAGTGGTATATAATCCATTTAATATAAATGCAAAAGGAAATTCACAAGAGGAGATTATTCAAAATGCTGCAGAATATGCCTATGAGCAAGGGTGGGATACACTAGAGAAGGCTTTAATAGGTGGTGTAGAGTTTTTAAAAGAAGGATATATTAATGTAGGGCAAAATACATTATATTTACAAAAATTTGACGTTGTTAATCAAGATGATAGTTTGTATAGTCATCAGTACATGCAAAATTTATTAGCACCACAATCTGAGGCAAACAATATGAAAGAAATATATGAAATTTCCGATACAGTAGATGCAAATTTAAATTTTATTGTTCCATTATATGAGAATATGCCAGAAGAAGTATCAGAAAAATAATATAAAATATTTTGTACAGGGGGAATTGACATTGTGAAAATTTTAAGATAAAATTTGTCCTGTACAATTTTATATGCCACTATAGCTCAGTTGGTAGAGCAACGGATTCGTAACCCGTAGGTCAGCAGTTCGATTCTGCTTAGTGGCTCCATTTGAAAACAATTTATAAAGCGTAAAAGTTTTATTATAGATATGAGACAATAATAAAATAAAAAAGAAGAGGTTATCATTTTTGATAATCTCTTCGTAATTTGTATGATCATTTTTTTAATTGTAAACCATCTTTAAAAGCATCGCCAACTCTTTGTGTAACTTTATAATATCCATGGGTATAAGGGTCAAATGCAATGGCATCAACTAACTCGATATCAACATTTTCTCCATTCATGACATTTTCATCAGCTGTTACATTTACTACTTTTCCTATTACTCCACAACCATATTTATCGTCTTGATATTCTATAAATTCACATTCCAAACAAATAGGAAATTCATTTATAATAGGCGCATCTACATTTTCTGATTTGATTACTGATAGTCCACTGTTTTCAAATTTATTTGGAGTGTTATTTCCTGATACTACTCCAAAATAATCAGCTTCTACAACATGTTTACTATCAGCTATGCTAACAGTAAAGGCTTTTCTTTTTTTTATATTTTTAACAGTCTTATGTGTTTCAGTTAAATTTAATATTACATGGTCTCTACTTAACATAGTCCCCCATGCTGCATTCATTACATTAACACTTCCATCTTCATTATATGTTGCAATCATTAATACAGGCATTGGGAAGATGGCTTCAGTTGTTTTTATATTTTTTCTCATTTCAAAATCCTCCCTTTTTAAAAATTTTACAAAAATATTATATAGTGATATAATGCTTTTGTAAAGTACTTATCTATAAGAAATGGTAAATATTTACATTTGGGCTGGAAAATACTTATAATAAAAAAATAATCTTAAATATAATGAAAATCTCAAATATAAAAATAGGAGAAAAGTATGAAAAAAAGAACAAAAATAATGATAATCATATTATTAACTGTAATTGCTGTAGGACTTATTGTATCACTATTTATCATGCAATATAATAAACAAAAAGAAGGAGCAGAAATAGATGAAACAATTTTTGCTAAAAATATTATAGATCCAGATCGAATTGTATATAGAAATACAAATGGACAATATTATCAATTCGAAAAAGGAACAGCTCCATATAATCAAATAAAAGAAAGTATTCAAAAATCATTAAAAAATTATAATGAAAGTGGAAATACATTAACAGATGAGGAAATAGATAGTATTCATCAAAAATCCTTTATAGAGTTTGATTATGAAACAGTTAGCAAAAATTATATTATCCCTTTAGAAGATAATGAAACTGCAAATATGATTAAATTAGGAAATACTGGAGGAATTATTGTATCTAGCAATTTAAAAAATTTAAAAGAAATTGTAACTGTAGCAGATGAACAATCTCAAAATGCAATATCATATAAATTTCAATATAAAGAGTTATTATCTAGAAATACAATTGCTTCTATGGAATATAGATATTTACAACAATTTAAGCAAGTAAACTATAAAATTTATCAAGCAAAAATACAAGATATGGAGAACTATGAACTATATAAAGAAATGTGTAATTTAGCATTTGATGAAGAAATCAATGAGGATACATTTCAAGATAATGATTTAATATTAACAATTTCATTAGTTCCTAAAATTACTGTAAAAGTTAATATTGGAAATATTCAATATACATATGAGAAAATGAATGATGTAGATTATCAATATACTGCACATTTGCTAATTGTTAGTAAAATTGTTAACACAGATTGTATTTATAATACAGATTTAACAGAAATTGAAGCACAAATAGATAGAGATGAGTTTGAAACTGAATATGATGAACAAGTAGATAGTTTAAATGCACAAATTTTTGTAAAGGATTTTGATAGCTTTTATAAAGATTATGAAAATGCGGCAGGAGAAATTTCACAAGAAAGAGCAGAAGAAATAGCAAAAGTAGGATTTGAAGAAGCTAAGAGAGTGGTAGGAGAATATGACAAAGAGACACAAGAATGTAGAGAAATGGAAATAAGACCAAATAACTTTTTTACAAGAAAATATGAACAAAGAGATGAGACTGCGCAATATATGGTGCAAGTGTATGCTGTTTCAAGACAAGATGAAATGGGAAATGGTGTACAAATTTATGTAGATAAAAAACTTGGAAAAATAGTAGGAGCTAGTGCTTTCGGAGATTAAAAAATAGGAAGGAATTAGATAAAATATGAAAAAATCAATAGAGAATGTAATTTTTATAGTATCAATTGTCTTAACAATTGGAATTTCCTTAATATTTTTAACACCTATATATATTTTGGCATTAGCAACTTTTTATGTGCCAACAATTTATAATGTAGCAATGGTGTTGTCATCCTTAGTATTATTAGGATTTGTTACTTATATAGTAGATAAATACTTGTTAAATATGATTGGTCTATTTCAAAAAAAGAAAAAAATTAAAGCTATATGTATGATACTTGTTATTATTTTACTAATTGTAATAGGCATATTATTAAAATTAGAGGCCAATACCTTTCTTGTAACTGTATTAATGCCATTTTTATATGTGGTAGGAACTATTGTAATTCCTATTATCATCATAGGAATGATGCTATTAGGAGAAAACATAAATAAAAAAAGAAAAGTAATAGGAACAATTGTATTAATATGTATAACTATTGGAATTTATAGTATTCATTATTCATATATAACTTCTGCAACAGAAGAAGTTATAAAAAATGTACAAAACTTTTGGGAGAATAAAACAGAAAAAATAAGTAACTCCTCTGAATATAATTTAATTTACTTAGAAAACTATAAGCACAAAATGGAAAGTGAAGGATATTTAGATAAATATGATATAGAAAATATTTTGAAAATTGTAGATAGCCGAATTGATAAGATTATTGTTCATTATAACAATGGAGAGGAAGAATTGGAGTACAATAATGTAGATAATCAATTGACAGAGAAATTAGGTCCGAAATTAGAAGGGGATTTTTATAAATTTCAATATACGCATAAAAATGAACAAACAGATATCTATATTGAAAAATATGAAAGAGAAATTCATGAAAGTGAAGAAAAAAATGCTGACATATTTCTAACAACAGAACCCAATTATAATGTTACAAATACAAAAGCGGATTATGAAACAGAAAATGATGTGAATTATCTAATTGAAAATAGGGTTAATCTTGAAAAAGGAACAGAAACTACAATTGACGATTTGAAAATTGTATTTGCATATGATAGTGAAAGACATAATTATATTCCTTATGTAAGTGATGAACAATTAAGAATGATAGAGTCTTATAAAATTTATTCTACTGGAATGTCTATCACACTAAAAGAAGGTGTAGTATTAACTAAAAAAGATTATACACTAAGAATAAATCGATATAATGAATATCTGGTAGTAGACGAAGATAAAGAACCGTTTTATTCTTATAAATTTGAACCTATTGTATCAGAAACCAGAAATGGTAATGGCAATACAGTTATGGAAATTAATTTTGGTAACACATATGCTTTAGGTGATTTAAAAAATATAGAAATTATATTTTAATAAAAAAGATTTGTCGAATTTTAAATAATACTTGGAAAAAATGAAGAAAGATGATATACTATTGATGGAAAATAAATAAAAGGAGTAGAAAAATGGAAAATATTAAAATCTTTGCCTGCAAAAGTGCAGAAAATTTCACAAAAGAGATATGTGATTACCTAAACTTACCAGTAGGAGAAATGGACATACTAAAGTTTAAAAATGACAATACTTTTGTACAAATCAAAGAAACTGTAAGAGAACAAGATGTATATATTGTTCAAACAACAACACCTCCAGTAAATGAAAGAGTTATGGAATTGTTAATTGCAGTAGATGCATTTAAAAGAGCATCAGCAAGAAATATCAATGTTGTTTTACCATATTACATTTATTCAAGATCAGATAAAAAAGATCAACCAAGAATACCAGTAACAGCAAAATTAATGCAACAATTATTAGAAGCAGCAGGAGCAACAAGAGTCATTACATGTGACTTACATAATCCAGCAATTCAAGCATATTTTAATATTAATTGTGACAGACTATCAGCACAAAACATTTTACAAAAATACTTTAAAGAAAAGAACTTAAAAGATATGGTAATTGTTGCAACAGATGCAGGAAGTTCAAAAAAAGCATATAAATATTCAGAATATTTTGGTTGTCCAATTGCATTGATTGATAAAAGAAGAGCAGGCAATGATGATAGAGCAATAGCAACAACAGTTATTGGAGATGTTGAAAACAAACAAGCTATCATATTTGATGACGAAGTAGATACAGCAGGATCATTAATAGAGACAGCAAAAATATTAGAAAGATTTAAAGCAAGAGAAATATATGCAGGTTGTACACATGGAGTACTATCAGCAGATGCAGTAAAAAGAATAGAAGCTTCTCCAATAAAAGAATTGGTTATTACAAATACAATACCATTACCAGAAGAAAAACAAAGTGAAAAAATAAAAGTATTAACTATTGCACCATTATTTGCAGAAGCAATTAAAAGATTAAATGAAGCAAAACCATTAGGAGAATTATTTGTGTTAGAATAATGTCCAATTGGGGACGTTTCTTAATGGGACATTTTGTAATTTTAAGAATAGACTGTATAAAATTAAAAGCATTTTAGTTTTATACAGTTTTTTAATTTACATAAAACTTGAATTTTCCCAAAATATGGTGTATAATTAGTTTATGTTGTGAAATTAGCAACTAGCCACGTGGTCTTATATATAGAAAGGATGTAATACTTATGTATGAAAG
The DNA here is from genome assembly GCA_904419495.1 of uncultured Clostridia bacterium. Classification (GTDB taxonomy): domain Bacteria; phylum Bacillota; class Clostridia; order TANB77; family CAG-508; genus CAG-269. The sequence continues at coordinate 18,768 of CAJFRV010000026.1, forward strand.
ATCTATAAGCATTAATAACTTAATGAATTTGACTAGTAAAGAAAATAAAAAGATCGATGAATTTGAATTAGTAGCAGAGGCTGAACGGTTATATCGAAGCATAAAGATAGTTGGCTTAGATAAAACACAGGTCTGCTATGAAAACCAGAAAGAAATAAAGACGATGTACGCAAATGAGTTATCACATCGTACGAGGGCGATTGCTGCATTTATAATGATTATCATCTATCGGTGGGATGATACCAATTCTGGAAGATTGGAAGCACATTATGGACTTCCTACTCGGATTAATTATTTGTTAGGAGATGTAAAAGTCTTCCGGAATAACCATGCGGGGTTAGAGTGCATTTCTGTAAAAGACTTTATAGATGCATATCTAGACGCATAAAGCGCAATTTGTCAATATGTGGTAAAGTAACTGTTAATACGTGGCCGAAAAATATACCAGCGTAATGCTGGTTTTTTTCGTTGTATAGGAAAAATCGAAGATTTTGACTATGCAAGAACAAAAAAATAAAGACACAATAAATAGACCTTAATAAAAAGGCTGAATGGTAATATATGTA
>CAJFRV010000027.1 GCA_904419495.1 uncultured Clostridia bacterium
AAAATTTACTTGTTCGGTACAATATTTCTTTCGAAATATTCTCCGCTTCGGTTTATTCTCTAAAGGATTTTATTGTTTACTTTTCAATGTACTTTTCTTTGTTCTTTCTCAGAACGAATTTTATTATACACTACCCATTAATCTTTGTCAACACTTTTTTTAAACTTTTTTAAATTTTTTTTAAGTTATTTTTTTCCACTTAAATTATTGACTATTTTTCTTGATTTCGTTTCCTATATATATTGGTCTTTTTAATTCTTAAAACATAGAATAATAGCGAACTTCTTAAACGTTTTCTTTATTTATAACATTTTAAAGTTTGTGTCATTGTTCATGTGTCAAATTTTACTTTAGTAAAAAATTTGTATGTAATGTTATTTTTATTGAATAGGAAAAAGCGCTTTTTCCTATTCAATAAAAAAGCACTATTGCTTTAGTGCTTCTTTTAGATCACTCTTGTATAGTAATATATACATTATTTATAAAACCTGTTTCTTCATCGTATTCTAATCTTACAGAAAAAAGATTATATTGACTTTGTTTTAAAATATTTATAAAGTTTTCTACTTTTTGTGTATTTCCCTCTTCTTTATGAATTTCTAGTTGATATTCCAATGGAATCCTTTGGTTTGTAGTTTGCTCTTGATATTGTGATACTGTAATATTTTGTATGTTATTCTTTTTTAGATTTAATAACTCGATAATTCTTTCTTTACTTAGATTATTACCTTCAAAAAGCTGAAAATCAGAATTGAATCTAATCTTTTCTGTTTCTGTAACTCCTTCATCAGATATCTCTTCTAATTCCTCTTCTATCATCTTTACTTGTATTAATATATTCTTTATATCCTGTAAAGAAACTCCTTGTTGTATTTTATTTAGTTGTTCTGTAATATTATTTTGAATATTATTTCTTACATTCTCTACTTGTTCTTCATTAAGTTTTTCTATCATAATATTATTTTCATTTTCTATTAATTCTTCTTTTTCTTCAAAATCTTTAATGACATCCACCGTATTTTCTATAGAAAGTTTTAAATCATTAGTTCCCACACTTCTTCTGATTGTATACGCATTATTTATTGTCGTTGAATTTTCCATTTTCTGGTTTGTCGTTATTTCATTTGCAATTTTTTCCCCTTCTTCTACTATATTGTATGCTATTTCTATTTGTTCACTACTTTCCTCAAAAGTTTTTTCTATTTTTAGATCAAAACTATTTTCTTTTTCGCCTTCTTCAATTTTTTCATTTCCTAATAAATTTATAAAATTATTTTTATCGGTATTTATGATGTCTAGTCCCATAAAATACTCTTCTGTTTCAATCGCTAAGCTTATTGCTTTTCCTTCACACTCATAAATTGTTATTATTCTTTCTTCATTACCAATATTAGAATTTTGAATTTCCTTTATTTTATCTTCTATATTATCAATAAATGTTTCTTCTATATTAGAAACATTTGTATTTTGCACTATTTTATAATATTGATTAATTGCATTATCTATTTTTCTTAATTTTGATAAAAGAATTTCCTCTTGCTTGATTTCTTCTAATATTTTAATATATATATTGTTAAATTGTTCTTTTGTAACAGTGACACTATATGCATTTGTATTATATCTTTCTCCTCTTATTTTTAATACAATATCTTTTTGTTTTGCATATTTTGCATTTGACATATTACTCATAATTATTTGTATATATTTATCTTTTAATGTTTGTAACTCTTCAGGAGTCATTCTTATAATCTCTTTATAATCTGTATTTACCAAATCATAAATTTTTCGAATTGAATTCTCATTCTCTTCTTGTATATTTGTCGATAAAAATTGTTTTATTCCATTTAATCTAATTCCAGAAACATTTTCTTGCTCTATATATTCAACACCTGCTAGCATTTCTTCATCTTTCATAATTTTTACATTTTGATAATTATATCCCGTGCTTTTTTCAGCATTTCCATTTATATTCATTCGAAGATGATTTATTCCACTGTCTGTATTTCCATCATTACTATATGTTACATTTATATTTGTATCTAAAGATAATTTATGATTGTCCAAAATCTCTTTAACTTTTGTCATATTTTCTTCATTTAATATTGGCTTTATATTTTCAATTAATTGATTTGCATATTTACTAAACAATACATCATTTGATTTAAACATGTCTGTTGATACATATAATGTATAACCAATTACTGATAATATAATGATTATGCTTAATATTATTAAGAATGTTATTACTCTTCTTTTTTTTCTTGGCATTACCATCATTTTTCCCCCTTATTCCTTTATCTTTTGTTTTACCGCTTCATATATAATAATTCCTGTAGAAACTGCTGCATTTAAGGATGTTACTTGTCCTTTCATTGGTATTTTTACTAAAAAATCACAATTTTTCTTTACTTTTTCGCTAATTCCATTTCCTTCATTTCCTATAACAATTCCTAAAGGTCCTGTTAAATCTTGATTATAGTAATATTTATCTGTATGAATATCTGTCCCACATATCCACAAACCTTTTTCTTTTAATTTTTGTATTGCGTCTGTAATATTAGTAACTCTGGCAATTTTCATATATTGTACAGCCCCTGCTGATACTTTCCCTACTGTACTATTTACTGATGCAGCTCTTCTTTTTGGAATAATAATGCCATGTACACCTGCTGTTTCAGCTGTTCTTATAATAGATCCTAAATTATGCGGATCTTCTATCCCATCTAATATTAATACAAATGGTTCTTCATTTAACTCTTTAGCTTTATTTAAAATATCTTCTATTTCACAATATTCAAAAGGAGGTACAATAGCAATAACACCTTGATAATTTTCATTTTGTGCCATTTGCTCCATTTGCCTTTTATCTTTTTCTACTACAATTATTCTCTTTTCTTTTGCCATTGCTATTATTTTATTAATTGAACCATGTCTTTCACCTTTTGTAATAAATATTTTATTAATATCTTTGCCACTTTCTAATAATTCTATAACAGCATTTCTTCCTTCTACTTGATCATCAAATGTTTTTTGATAATCAACTTGTTCTTTTATTCTTTGCTCATTTTTACTCATGCTTTGTTTTCTCCTTTATAAAATATCTCTTCTAAAGCTTTAGCAACACCATCTTGATTATTTGTAGTTGTAATATAGTCAGCTTTTTCTTTTAACATTTCATTCCCATTTTCCATAGCCACTTTATATCCAGACATTTCAAACATAGGAAAATCATTTGCGCCATCTCCCATGACAACAATTTCTTCTTTATCGATGTGTAAATAGTCTGCTAATATTTTAATAGCATTTGATTTACTAGAACCTTTTCTCATAACATCAATATATTTTGTTTGATAGACTTCTTTTCCCATATCAAATAAAAAATCACAGATATCTGTAGTCTCTAATTCATTAAACTCAAGCTCTATTTCTTTTTTCATCCCTTTTAAATCATTTTGACTACCATATAATGTTACCATTAAAGTAGTAGAAATTTCATTTTCTAAATAGTATTTTTTTAAATCCTTTAACAATTTTGCCTCTCTATTTATTTTAGATTGCTCTTTTCCCTCTGTTAATTTTTCATCATGAGTATATATCAAGACTCCTAGATGTCTTTTTCTAGAGGATTCAATTATTTTAATCGCATCTATTTCATCAAAATAGTTTTTTAATATATATTCATCTTTAATATTATCCTTTATAACAGCTCCATTAGATGCAATCATGTATTGATTAATTGTATCTTTAAGTTCTCCAACGACTTTTATTGCATAATTCATATCTCTTCCTGTTGCTATTACAAAAAGCACTCCTTTTTCTTTATGTACTTTTTTAATGACCTCTGCATTTCTTCTAGATATTTGTTTTTTGTCATTTAACAAAGTTCCATCAAGGTCCAATACAACCATTTTATACATATGTTATATCCTCCTATTCGTCATCCAATTTCAATACACTTAAAAATGCTTCTTGTGGTATTTCTACATTTCCAATTTCACGCATTTTCTTCTTTCCTCTTTTTTGCTTTTCTAGCAATTTCTTCTTTCTGGTAATATCTCCACCATAACATTTTGCTAAAACATCTTTCCTCATAGCTGATATAGTTTCTCTTGCGATTATTTTTCCTCCAACCGCTGCTTGAATAGGAATTTTAAATAGCTTTCTTGGAATAACGGTTTTTAGTTTCTCTACCATTTTCTTTCCCCTATCATAGGCACTATCTTTGTGGACAATGAAGCTTAAAGCATCTACTGGTTCTCCATTAATATAAATATCTAATTTTACTAAATCTGACCTTCTATATTCTTTAAACTCATAATCTAAGGAAGCATATCCTTTGGTTTTGGATTTTAAATTATCAAAGAAATCATATATAATTTCATTTAGTGGCATTTCATAGATTAATGTGACTCTATTTTCATCTAAATATTTCATATCTATATAGATGCCTCTTCTTCTTTGGCACAACTCCATAATATTTCCTACATATTCTTTTGGTGTTAAGATATTGGCTGTTACATAGGGTTCTTCTATATACGATATTTCTTGTGGTGTCGGTAAATCCTCTGGATTGTATAATTCTATCACCTCTCCTGTTGTTTTATGTACTTTGTAAATAACAGATGGCGCAGTTGTAATTAATCCTAAATCAAATTCTCTATCAATTCTTTCCTCTATAATTTCTAAATGTAATAATCCTAAAAATCCACAGCGAAATCCAAATCCTAATGCAGCAGATGTTTCTTGTTCAAATTCTAAAGCTGCGTCATTTAATTTTAATTTTTCTAAAGCTTCTTTTAAATCTTCATATTGACTCCCATCTACAGGATATAATCCACAATATACCATAGGCGTTACTTTTTTATAACCTTTTAATGGTTCATCTGCTGGATTCTCTTTCAATGTAATGGTATCTCCTACATGAATATCTGATAAACTTTTGATGCTTGCTGCAATATATCCTACTTCTCCTGCTTTAATTTCTGATACTGGCATATAAGATCCCGGAATAAAATACCCCACTTCTGCAACGGTAAAAGTTTTATTGGTTGCCATTAATTTTATTTCATCTCCAACTTTTACTGTTCCGTCCATCACTCTTACATACGCAACCGCTCCTTTGTAATTATCATAATAAGAATCAAAAATTAAGCACTTTGTTTTTGCAGTTTCATCTCCTTTTGGTGCTGGTAAGTCTGTTACAATTCTTTCCAATACTTCTTCTACATTTAATCCTGTTTTTGCAGAAATGCATGGAGCATCTTCTGCTGGTATTCCTATGATATCTTCTATTTCTTGTTTTACTTCATCTACTCTAGCATTTGGCAAATCGATTTTATTTAATACTGGTAAGATTTCTAGATTATTATCAATTGCTAAATAGACATTTGCCAAAGTTTGTGCTTCCACACCTTGACTACTATCAACTACTAAAATAGCACCATCACATGCTGCTAAACTTCTAGAAACTTCATAATTAAAATCCACATGTCCGGGTGTATCAATTAAATTAAAGGTATACTCTTGTCCATCTTTTGCTTTGTATATCATTCTCACAGCTTGTGATTTTATGGTAATACCTCTTTCTTTTTCAATTTCCATGTTATCTAACACTTGACTTTCCATTTCTCTTTTAGATAAGACTCCTGTCATTTCAATTAGTCTATCTGCTAGTGTTGACTTTCCATGATCTATATGTGCAATAATGCTAAAATTCCTAATATTTCTTTGTCTATTATCCATGTTTCCTCCATTTTGTTTTAATAATTGTAATTTTAACATAATATCACAAAAATCTCAATAGTTTGTATTTCTTATTCCCCAATTTTGTACTTTAATCACATATTATATCCTTCATATAAATTATATACATTTTGGTATCCTAATTTTCTTAATTGCTTTTGTGCCTTTTTACTTCTTCCACCTGAACTACAATATACAACTATAGTTTCATTTTTATTCTTTAATTTCTTTTGCGCTTCCTTTTTTATTTCATATTCTGGAATCGATATAGCTCCACCAATATGTCCTTCTCGATATTCTTGCGGACTTCTTACATCTATAATAATAGCTCCATCATTTTGAAGTTGCTCTAACTCATTTAATTCGATATCATTTTCTTCTATTTTTCTATACCATTTATTTCTTATTATATTTTTTATTTTATTAATCATATTTTCATCTCCATTAAATTTCTCTTTCCCTATACAATATATTCTATAAACATTCACTTTGTTCCAAATTCTATAAATTATCCACATATTTTATTTTTATCCACAGTGCTTTTATTTTATTATTCTACATTTTCTGCATTTCTTTTACTTTTTTCTAGTGACATTCCTATTACAGATTTATTTCAGATCTATATTTTTATCCTTCTAATTTTATTCATTTTTTCGTATTTTTATTTGTATTTCTTCTTAATTCATCATTTTTCGCAATATTTTATTACATTCTTTTTTCATATTGATGACAAATTGATTATAAAATCTATATTATGTATATCTCCTTAACTATTTTTTTGTCATATTTATCCACTTTTACCAACTGTGGATATTGTGGATAACTTTGTGAATAACTGTGGTTGCTATTTTTGCGTTTACAAGTTGTTCACATTTGTATTTTTAATATTTTATCATTTTATTTTTTCTAAATTTATTTTTTTCATTATGTGTACTAAATTTTATAAAACAAAAAAATAGCTTCAGTAACATTTTTTATGCTACGAAACTATTTATAATCCTATGTTAAAAGAATATCCAATAAATTGCTAATATAATCTCCAAAATAGTTATTAATGGTAAACCAACTATAAATTGTAATTTTTGTGTTTTATGTCTAAAAGTATACATACCCGCAATTGTTCCAATACCTCCCCCTAAAGCGGTTATAATAAACAATGTCTTCTCTGGAATTCTCCATGCACCTTTTTTAGCCTTTTGCTTGTCTATAAACATAATTAAAAATCCTATAATATTAATGATTACAAAATAAATAATTATATTTCTTGTTGAAAATATCTCTTGTAGAGATGTAGTATTCTCAAACATTATATTTTTCTCCTCTTCTATAAATTAAAATCTAAATATGCATATTTTTTTGGTTTATAATTTAAAAAGTCATTTATATCTTGTTTGGCACTTTCAGATATTTTGTCAATTCTTATAAATTGATTTCCTTCTTCTACAAGTGGAACGATATATCTTTGTTTTACTTTTATATCGACACAATACTTGTCCTTAATCAACTCATCACTTTCTTTAATTTGAGTTGCTTCTTCCCATTTTTTAAAACAGTTAGCCACATTTCCTATCGGACAGTTTTCGATTTTTTGAATAATTTCTTTTTCCCCCAATGTGTATAAATCTTTTTTTGTAACCAACTTTTGTTCATACATTTTTTTTACAATATCTGCTATTAATTGCATTGAATATTTGGTTTCATTTCCTACATATATACAAGATAACTTACTCATTGTTCTTACAAATTTCTCTGCTAATTCCTTATGTTTAAAACCTAATTCTTGTATTCCTTCTTCATTTTCTTGAACTTCTATATCTTGATAAATTTCTTTTATTGTATCTAAGTCCCATATTTTTTCTCTTACACCTAAACCATTTGACAAGGTATATTCTAATCTATCTGCTGAAAGTTGTGGTGTTTCATTATCTGCAATCGGATATATATGGTAATCACATACTTCCTCTAATTTTATACCATCTCTATTTAATAAAGCCATTATTTCCTTTGAATTTTGTATGATTTGTGTTGTTAATTCTTCTGTTGATTCTTGTTTTTCGTGATCTCCATTCATAAAATCAATACAATGTTTAAATACTGGTGTTGCTATGTCATGAAATAATCCTGATAAGGTTTGTTTTTTATCCTTGGTAAAATTCCACACAATTAAGGCTACTGCCACACTATGATCTAAACTAGAATACCATATCTCGTCAAACATTTTTGAATAAATAGTTCCTGATGTCACACTAATTTTGGATTGTTTTTGCATCTCTGGTGTATGTATATATTCATTTAAAAACTCTGGAAATTCAGGTGACAAAATTTCAAAATATTTTTTTAAAATTTCTGGTAAATTTTCAATATATATATTCATTTTTATTTCCTCCTTAGTCCTTATTTTATATAATCTTTCGTATATTGTCAATTTTTCCTATAAAAACTCTTTATTTTTTAATCAACTTATGATATACTGTGTAAGATTTTAATCATCAAAAGAAAAAGTTTAGGAGGAATAATTATGGAATTTAATAGATGTAGTAGATGTGGAAGTTTTTATGTTGCACAAGGTAATGTTTGTCCAAAATGTAGTGCTAAAGATGGTATGGAATTTTCTAATTTTATAAATTATATACAAGAAAATGGTTTAAATGATTCTTTAGATACAATTTCTGGTCAAATTGGTGTTTCTGTAAAAAATTTAAATAGATTTTTAGAATATGAAGATTTCAAACCATATAAGACAGAAATTAATAACATTGGTAAAAAAGATAATTTAGGAAATACAGGAATTACATTAAATTAGTTTTTAAAACGGATTCTTCTCCGTTTTTTATTGTATAGAAAATTAATATTTTTTGAAAGGAATGAAGTTGATGAAAAATGTTTTTGATGTTTTAGACGAAAGAGGATATATTGAACAATTAACCCATCCTGAAGAAATTAAGGAATTATTCGGAAAAGAATCTGTTCCATTTTATATTGGAATTGATCCTACTGCTGATAGTCTTCATGTAGGTCATTTTGTTTCATTAATGGTTGCTAGTCACATGCAAAAATGTGGTCACAAACCTATCATTTTAGTTGGTGGTGGTACAGCAACAATTGGAGATCCTTCTCGGAAAAACAGATATGAGAAGAATGATGTCAAGAGAAGAAATTAATCATAATGTAAAATGTATTAAAAAACAAGTGGAAAAATTTGTTAGTTTTGAAGGAGAAAATGCTGCTATTATTGTTAATAATGCAGATTGGCTATTAGATTTAAAATTTGTTGATTTCGTTCGTGAAATTGGTAGTTTATTTTCTGTTAATAAGATGCTTGCAGCAGAATGTTATAAACAAAGATTAGAAACTGGTTTAACCTTTTTTGAAATGAGTTATATGTTAATGCAATCTTATGATTTCTGGTATTTGTATAATAAATATGGATGTAAACTTGAAATGGGTGGAAATGACCAATGGTCTAATATTATAGGTGGTGTTGAACTCATCAGAAAGATTGGTAAAGAAGATTCTTATGGTTTAACTTTTAAACTTTTAACAACAAAAGAAGGCAAAAAAATGGGTAAAACAGAAAAAGGTGCTTTATGGTTAGACCCTAATAAAACATCTCCTTATGAATTTTATCAATATTGGAGAAATATTGAAGATAGTAGTGTAGAAACTGTTTTAAAAATGTTAACCTTTCTTCCAATTGAACAAATTAACGAGTTAGCAAATTTAAAAGATGAAAAAATAAATGAAGCTAAAAAGATAGCAGCTTATGAAATTACCAAATTAATTCATGGTGAAGAAGAAGCCAAAAAAGCAGAAGAAGCTTCTAATGCTCTATTTAGTGGTACTGGTAGTTTAGACAATATGCCTACTGTAAAATTAGAATCTACAAATATTTCTATTTTAGATGCGATTATCCAAACAGGCATTGCACCATCTAAAGGACAAGCTAGAACTTTAATTACACAAGGTGGTATTTCTTTAAATGATGAAAAAATTTCTGATGTAAATTATCAATTATCTGAAAAAGATTTTTCACAAGGTTATGCGATTTTAAAGAAAGGTAAAAAAGTATTTTATAAATTAGAAAAATAAATTATATGTTGATAAAACTCATATGAGGGGCGAGAAATTCTCGCCCCTCACACATTTTTTTAAGAATAATAAAAGTATCTAGCATTGTCATCCAGACAATGATGGATGACAACTTCCATCCCTTCCTTAGCAAAGTTATATGCCCATTCAAAACAATGAGGAGCTAAATTTTTTCTTGTTGCTTCAGAAGTTCTTATCACTGGAGCGTATGCCCAGAGTATGGTAACCGTATTAGGTTCTACTTCATCATTCCTTGTCCGTGATTCTTGTAAAACGGCTTCAATATGAAGCGAACCAAAGTCAGTTTTCCTTTTTGTAATTGATATTATCTTTCCCGGTGTCCTTTCCCAGCAGTAATTTCGTTTCATCAAACCACTCCTTTTCTAATAATTATGTAGATATATTATATCTTATATTTTATGATAAATCCATATTTATTTTCAATTTTAACAAATTATCTATATTATTTTTTGATAAAATTATCTGCTTTTTTGTACGATTTCCACAATATCTGCAATATATTCTCCAATAATAGGTATGTTTAGTGTTACAATTTTTTGTAAAATAATAACTAAAACAGCTGTTATAATAGTTACACCGATACCAATACCTACACCTCTAAATATCCCAGCAATTAAATTTCTTTTTATAATTTCTTTTTTGCTTCCAAAAATATAACTCCATTCTTCAATATTAGATTTTTGAAATGTTTCTATCAAGTTATTTATCGAAGCATTTAATAGCTCTATCTTTTTATTTTTTATTTTATTAAATAATTTCAACATAAAAAATCCACCTTACTTATAGAGTGGATTTTTTATCAGATTTTTATACCATATTTTTAATTTACATTTTCATTAACTATCGTATTTTGATTATTCATACTTTCAATAGTTGTATTATCTACTATATTTGTATCATTGGCATTTTGTGTATTGTCAGTATTTGAATTTTTTTCTTCTCTCATTTTTTCTAATGAATCAATTAAAGTTTGTAATCTTTCTATGTCACTTCCCATCATTTCCCAATCATTATTATTTGTTGAATCTTTTAAATTTTGATTAGCTTTAATAATTGAATCAATAATTCCATCTATATCTTCTGTGTTTTCTATTTCTATATCTACTGCATAATTAGAAAGTAAATTATTTAAAGCTTCTTGTAATGTATCACCTATTGCTACCTTATTTCCAGATGCTACAATTACCTTTTTCAATATTGGTATTTCTGATTCATTAATCATTGTTTGATAAACTGGTTCAACATATAATAAAGTGTTTTCAAGAGGTACGATGATCATTTCTTTTGTAATTCTAGTACCCGTTGTTTCTAAAGTTTCTAATTCTGAAGATATCGCTTCATCTTCTTCAATTTGTTGATCTAATTGCATAGGACTAACAATATTACTATCAGGTGAAAACTTACATAGTTCTAATTTATTTTGTCCACCTTCTGTTGTTCCAACTAAATATGAAATAATATTTTGTCTACCATTTTGTGTATATATTTGAATTAGACCTAACTCTTCTCCATTATCATTCTTAATCATTGTATAATATGGTTTCAAATATATTCCTGATGATTTTGTTGTATTTAAATTATTATATTTTACAAAATCCCATATATCATCTGAACGGTATAATACATCTGGTTTTACATTATGATATACTTTTAAAATTTCAGTTTGTACATTATATAAAAATTCTGGATATACAAAATGTTCTGAAATCTCTTCTGGTATTTGTTCATCTAAATCTACAAACAATGTTTTATATATATTTCTATATGCCATAGCAATTGGGTCTGTCCTATCTGTAATATAATATTTCATTGTTCCATTATAAGCATCTATAATTACCTTTACAGAATTTCTTATATAATTAATATCTCTTGTTTCTCCTTCATGTTCAATTTCTGTATATTGTGAATATGGGTAACTACTTGATATTGTATATGCATCTAATACCCAATATATTTTTCCATCTTCTCCTATCACTGTGTATGGATTCTCATCATACATTAAGTATGGTAATGCTTTTTTAGCTCTTTCAATAATGTTTCTATTAATTAATATTTTACTATCTTTTGTCATCTCTGTAGAAAATGCTAAATTGATATCTCCTTTATAAATTCCTAAAACCAATCTATCTAAAAAGTTTAATTGTAATCCTGCTTCTCCATCATAGCTTGAAGTTATATCATTTCCATTTTCGTCTGTATAATCATATTCTTGTTTATTTTTTGTATTTGTTGCTACATTAGCATTATCATCTGTACTAAAATAAATTCTAGGCTCTGTTATCTTGATAATTTCGTCTCTTCTTGAAACATCTTTTTGAATATATTCTATATTTCCTGTTTCTGTACTTTCTGTAGCTGATGTAATAATTTCACCATATCCATGTGTATATTCATATGTTTTATTACTGTAAGTTCTATCTGAACTTGTAATTTCTCTTGGAGACAAATATACAATTTTTTCTTCTTCACCTATTTTATATTTTGCTAAATTTGCACTTCTATATGTATAATATCCTGTACTAGTTTGATTATTTTTTAAGGTAGTTAATACTGCTTCTTCACTTATAATAGGAATGTTGTTAACAATATTCTTGTTTGCATTTAATTCTTGTTCTGTTACTGTTCCTGAATATTCTATATTTTTTTCATCAATTTCTAATCCATAAGCATTTTTTGTATTTTCAATATTTTGTGCTATATATGTTTTTTCTTTATCTAGTTCATTTGAATTTACGTAAATCAAATCAAAACCAACCATTACAACAAATAAACATACTAAATAAATTGGTATAACTGCTAAATTTTTTAATACTTTAGCTGTATCTCCTTTTTTAAAACTTTTCAAAGCTCTATATGCAAATATAACAATAACAAAAGCAAATAAGATATATCCCCATAATTTTATAGTTGCTTCTGTCATTCCTGCACCAGTAATTTCTATATTTTCATCAATTGTCAAAATTTTTCCAAACATCAAATTTTGTGTACCTAAAATTGTAACAACTGCTACACCTATAATAATTAATAAAACATTTCTTGTTAATTTTTTCATAAATAGGCTTTCTTTTAACATTTTACTGTCTACACCATCAAAATATCGATTAAATACAATAATATAATAAGCTGCCATATAGATAGTTAATGCTATAATGATCCCTAAAAAGTAATAAGCAAACATTTCAATTACCGGCTTTTGAAATATATAATAAGAAATATCTAATCCAAAAATAGGGTCTGTTATTCCAAATGATGTATTCCCTATCACTAGCATAATTTTTTGCATCATGATATCTGACATAATAACACTAGCAATAATTGAAAAAACTAATGCTATAGATTTATTTACAAGTCTTGGCATTTCTACTTTTTCTTTCTCAAAAAATACTTTTAAACCTTTTTTGATTCCTCTATTTGTCATATAAATTACAAAAAATAGAAATACAAAATTAATAGCCATGATAGCATATCTATATAGAATATTTGTCCAAAATACTTGTACGTAATTTTCTCCTAGTTCTAAATATTCTAAATAACTTCCTCTTGCTTGTACATACATTATAATTGCAAATAGTAAAATAAATATAATAACTAATATCATTCTTACTTTACTTTTTTTCTTTGGTTTTATTTCTGTACTTACATTCTCTTTTTGTGTTAAATTTTCTTTTTTTTCTTTTTCCAAGTTTTCTTTCCTCCTTATTTTGTATTGTAATCTTTTTATCATTCTATATAATTGCTTTTACAAAATCTTCTGCATTGAAAATTTCCATGTCATCAATTTGTTCTCCAACACCGATGAATTTTACTGGAATCTTATTTTCTTCCACAATTCCTATTACAACTCCACCTTTAGCTGTACCATCTAACTTAGTAAGTACAAGTCCTGTTATATCTGCCTCTTCTTTAAATGCCTTTACTTGTGATATTGCATTTTGACCAGTTGTTCCATCAATTACTAATAGTACCTCTTTATCTGCTTCTGCCATTTCTTTATTAATAACTTTTTGAATCTTATTTAATTCATCCATCAAATATTTTTTATTATGTAGTCTTCCTGCAGTATCAACAATTAAGACATCTGCATTCTTTTCTCTTGTTATCTTTATAGCATCATAAACAACAGAAGCCGGATCTACGCCTTCTTCTCTTTTTACAATATCTGCTCCTGAACGTTTTGCCCAAATTTCTAATTGCTCTACTGCCGCTGCTCTAAAAGTATCTGCCGCTGCGACTACAACTTTTTTCCCATCTTTTGCTAATCGGTTTGCTATTTTTCCTATAGAAGTAGTTTTTCCAACACCATTAACACCAACCACTAATATCACTGACGGCTTTGTATTTAGATGTAAATTTATATCTGTTACCTCTAATATTTTTTGCATTTCTTCTCTTAGTACTTTTTTTACATCTTCTTCATCTTCGATTTTTTCTTTTTTTATTCTCTCTCTTAAATGATTAATAATTTTTACAGATGTGTCCATTCCTATATCTGACATAATTAATATTTCTTCTAATTCTTCTAGAAAATCCTCATCTACTTTTCTAAAGCTACTAAATACGTTATTTATTTTTTCGTCAAATGACTTTTTCGTTTTATTCAATCCATTTTTTAATTTATCAAAAAATCCCATATTTAAATTCCTCTCTCTTTTATTTGTTTTGACAGTATTTATTTTACCATATTTTTTCTGATATTTCCATTAATTTCAATATTTTGTTTAATTTATCTATATTTTTAATTCTATTTCTCTTTGTTATTTTTATAATAGCATATTTTTAAACCAAAGCATATGTCATATTACTATTGCTTAAATAGGTGTTATTATTATTATTATAAATTATTTTTACTTATACAACAAGAAAGCGAACTTCGTTCGCACTGGCACTAATTAAATTTAGTGCCTTTTATTTTTCTTCTCTAAATGTTATAATTCCTTTATGGAATTTTTAGAAT
>CAJFRV010000028.1 GCA_904419495.1 uncultured Clostridia bacterium
ATGATTAAAATAAACAAAAATTAAAAATTGGGAGGAAAAACGAATGATTTTGAAAGTAGCAAAAGAGAAAAATGGTATAACTTTAATAGCCTTAGTTATAACAATCATTGTTTTGCTAATATTAGCAGGAGTAACCATAGCAACTTTAACAGGAGATAATGGAATATTAACTCAAGCAAGTAAGGCTGAAGTAGAAACAAGAGGAGGAGCAGTACAAGAGGCTAGAGATTTGTGGGAAAGCAATAAGGCATTAGATGATGCGACAAATTCATCATCAGCCCAAACATTAGATGAGTTGTTAGCAGATTTAGAGGAACAAAAATTATTAACATCAGAGGAAGTAGCAGAAGTAAAAGAAACAGGGCAAGTAACAATAGGAAGTAGAACAATAGTTTTTGGAACAGGAGAAACAACATTAGTAGAGGCGTTTAATGCAGGAGAAATAAAGGTAGGAGACTATGTAAATTACACACCAGATTCAAATAGTCCTGTAAATTTAACAGAGGCAGATACTGGATATGGAACAACTCAAACATATTCAGTAGATTCAAGCACAACTTGGAGAGTATTAGGTTTAAGTGAAGATGGAAATCACTTGTTATTAACAAGTGGAAGCCCAATTAAGAAAAATGGTGAAGATCCATATCTTGTATTACAAGGTGCTACAGGATATTTAAAGTGTGTAGATACTTTAGATAAGGCAGCAAGTGTATACCATAATAGTACTTTAGCAGAAGATACAAGAAGCATGACAATGAAAGATATTGAAAATGTGCTAGGAGGTATTACTGTAACTCTTCCAGAAGAAGGAAGTCCAAATACAGGGACAGTTACATTTAATAAAGATGCAAGCCATACTATTATAGGACAAACAACATCATATAGAAGCTATACATATACAGCAGAAGATTATACACCAGAGGGTGCAGCAACATTAACACATGCAACAGCAGGGACAAAGGCAAATGGAGATGGATATATGATTGAGTATAATTATGATGGCTATCAAGAGCTTGGACTAGATATTATTGATAGAAGAACTTACGATATGCTATTTAAAGATACTACAGAAGAAGAAGGATATTCAAAACCTTACTGGCTCGCTTCTCCCGGAGTCGATGCGTATTCAGGCTTTGCTAACTTCGGTCTAGGTGCTGTGGTTAACGGCCGTGCGGGCTCGGGCGGCGCCAGCATCTTCCGTTCGAGCGGCCGCTGGGGTTCGGGTGGCTTTGCGGTGCGCCCCGTAGTTGTTCTAAAATCTAATGTCACAGTCGACCAAGTAAAAGTGGTATCAGATAAGACAGAAGCTACATGGAGTACGAGTTATGGAAATAACTATGGTTCAGGAAATATAGAAGACTAAAGATAAAAAATAAAAGATGGTGTATAATCCAGTGTGTGAAATATAAAAAAGTAGCACACTGGATTTTTGTGTGCAGAAGGAGGAATTAATAATGAACGAATTAACATTATAGTTTTATTAATTTTAGCAGGAGTAAGTATTGCAACTTTAACTGGAGAGAATGGTATATTGACACAAGCAACAAGGGCAAAAAAAGAAAGTGAAAAAGCAGAAATAATTGAACAAATACAACTAGATATAGCAAATAAACAAATAGAAAACCGAGGAAGTATAAATGAAGATGAGTTTTATGAAATATTAGAAAAATATGGTACTGTCTCAGATGATAAAACAATATTAACTACAACTAAAGGTAATTATGATATACTAATTTCTGATATTTATGGTGGGAAAATAGAAAGTTCATTAAATAATGGGAATTTATGGACAAGTGGAAATATTGTTAAAAATTATGATGCTTTAGCTTGGCAATATATTGATGTTGAACAAGAACTTGATTTAGAAAATATAAATAGATTAGAGGTTACATATGAGGCTGAAGGGCTTATTGATAATTTTGATTCTTATTGCTATGTAAGTTTGCTTGATGAAAATAATGAAGTCATAGATTCTAATGTTTACTCAGATACTGGACACAAATTATTACCTGAAGGAAATAAAAAAGTATTTAATACAACAGTTGGAAATCCTGTTGCTATAAGATTTAGATTACAAGTATCAAGGGAAATACCAATGGCAAATGCAGGGACTATGACTGTAACTAATATAGTTGTTAAAGATCCTGATGCTGTTAGTTTAGGTGAAGAATATGTGGTTAAAGATAATCTGGAAAGCATGACTAATGGTTCAAGAATTGATTTATCAGAAAATCATATAAAAAAAAATCAACATTTGAAATTTTCAGCTATTGTTAATAATTTTGAAAAAATAAGGTTAGGTCATGGAATAACCGAGTATGGTTCTAGTTATATTGAGATTGATAATACAAATCTATATGTATATAATAATACAAATTTAATAAAAACTATTTCACATGGATTAACTATAAGTGAAAATATATCTGTTGATATTTATAATACTGTTTCTCAATATGGGTTTCATGCTAGAGTTGAAATAAAATCTGGGGATAGTGTATTTGTACCTAGTGGAACTTATGACGTAGTTTTTTCAGGTTGTAATGGTAAACCATTTGTTGAAAGCATAAATTCAAATTTATCAAACTGTACATTAGAATGGGATTGTGATGATTTTAATGCACCTATATATGCATTTGGAGATAGTTATTTCGATTACTGGATTCCAAAACTTGCTAAATTAGGATATGCAGACAGTGTACTTGCAGATGGTTATGGTGGAAGAAGAAGTTCAGGAGCTATTGAATCATTTTACTTTGATATTAGTATGGGTAAACCAAAATATGTTTTGTGGTGTATGGGGATGAATGATAGTGACTCATCCGATTCATATAATACAGAATGGTACAATACATTACAAGAAGTTATAAAAATATGTGAAGAGAATAATATTACACTTATACTTTCAACAATACCAAATACTCCTAAAAACGATAACAATGCAAAAAATAATTGGATAAAAAATAGTGGATTTAGATATATTGATGTTGCTCAATATGTAAATTCATACAATAATGTAAATTGGGATGAAGGAATGCTTTCTAGTGATAATGTTCACCCAACTGATTTGGGAAGTGAAACAATTGCTCAAGGAGTCGTTAATGATTTACAAGACATTCTAAATTCAAATTAAATAAAAAAGATTGTACCAATGGCTTGTACCTAACTATGGAACGAATATTGAGAAAATTGAAAATATTGAAAATAGAAATAGCCTCTAATGTGGTTATGTAAACTTAGCTATAAATATATAGTGCAATATGCGGATATAATAAATAATTTATAATAGAAAATGTAAAGATATATAGAAATGTTAAAAAACGACATTTTTATATATCTTTTTTGCTTTTTCGCAAAATATAACAAAATTCGACAAAGGAGTTGTGATAAAATACTTAGGGATTTTAATACATTTAAAAATTTTATAAAAGCAAATGATTAACATATAGAATACATACTTGAAAAATAAAAAAGACACCCACGAAAAGTTTTGTAAGTTTAAATTTTAAGTTTGGCTAGTTACACCAACTTATAATACTTTTTCTTCCACTATAACAGGTGTTACTTACCATTGTGGGAGAGTGTGATGAGTTGGAGGGCAAAAGAAAAAATCTTTTCAATTAAATATTTTGGATTAAAAAAAGAGGTTGCAGTTATTTCTATAAAAATTAGAGGTAATTGTGACCTCTTTTTTTATCGAATTACAAAATGCAGACTGATTTTTAGTAGTGGCTGTCGTAGTCCTCCTTCATTCGATTAAAAAAAATTCAATCGAATGGAGGAAAGAAAATGGACAAAAGACCGAAACGAAGTAGGGATAAGTACAATCCATATATTTTACATAGTGAAAAATCAAAAAACATATATAGAGTTTCTTTTTCAAATATACACAAGCTGGAAAATATAAAGATTTCTAAAAAAATATTTGATCAATTAGATGAATTTGAAAAAGAAGACGCAAGACAAATACAGGAGATGAAAAGACATTATGAACAAAATACTGTAACAGAAAGTACATTAAATAAAAGGGCAGTTGATAAGCCAAAAGATGTTGATGAAATAGTAATAAAAAATATATATAACGAAAAATTAGCAAAAGCATTAGAAACACTAACTAAGGAGCAGAGAAGAAGAATTTTATTATATTACGATTATCAACTAACAATGGAAGAAATAGCAAGGATTGAGGGCTGTGCAAAACAATCAGTACAAGAGAGCATTGAATGGGGAATTAAAAAATTAAAAAAATTTTTTGAAAAATTTTAAAAATATACCCTGACAAAATTCAATTTAATGCACAAACAAGTGAGAGGGTAATTCTCGTAATGTTTTTCTTAAAAGAGAAATTATAAAGCACATTGAAAATTGAATAGCAATTCATTAGATACAGTCCTTTGATTACTTGAGCTAGTAATAGATATATTACTTAAATATTAGCTTGCAACTAATAAGGCGAAGAAAAGTGTAAAAGGAAAGAAACTTTTGTATAGTCATAGAACGAGCGTTAAAAGCGTCCCACGCAATGAGTACAAGTCGGTTAGAAACGGACAGGGGTATGCCGAATACCACCTATGAAGATGTCAGCAAAACATCTGTCTAATGAATTATAAAAAGGTATAAATGAAAAATAAAGAACTCTAAAATATGGTATAGAAATGTTTATCAATATACCCTCAAACATTTTTAGAGTTCTTATAACATATAGGAAAGGAAAACAAAAATGATAGTAAAAATTTTATTGATAGATATGATAATAATTGCTATTTTAATGTATTTAGTTATATTAGGAGCAAATAAGACTAAAACGGCAGAAGAAAGAGAAATGGAAGATAAAGAACAAATTGAATACTTAAAAAAATATAATCGCAGGAGGAATGCAAATGATAAATAAAATTAGAAGAAATGAAATATATCTTGCAAATCTAGATCATACAATAGGAAGTGAAGAAAGAGGAAAAAGACCAGTTTTAATTGTTCAAAATGATTTTGGAAATAAGTATAGTCCAACAACAATAATTCTTCCAATAACTAAAAGAGTGGAAGAAAGACATCATATTCCTACTCATATAAGAATAAAACCATTTGGCAAGATGAAATATGAGGCAACAATAATGGCAGAGCAAATAAAAATTATAGATAAGAGACGACTAATCAATTTTATAGACAAGTTACCTAAAAAATATATAAAGTCTGTAAACAATGCTTTGAAAATAGCCATTGATTTACAAGAGAGGAGCAGATATGGAATTTGTAGATGATGAACACGAAAAGTTTTGGAATGAAAAGAATTTAATTATGCAGAAATATGGAAAAACAGATGTATATTATAAATCAATAGTTTATACATTAGGAATATGTGAAACAACTAGAAGTAATTTTAATAAAATATTTAGTATAGAAAATGGAGAAATAAATATTGATTCTATAAATAGTGCTTTTCAAACAGGAACAAGTGAAAAAGTTACAAGAATAGCATTTAGTTTATGGAATAGGTGTAACTATGATAGTGATAAAGATAGACAAAAAGGAAAAGTGTCAAAATATTATAATCCAAACGAAATATTTTGTTGTAGTTATGCTCCATATTTTGTAGAGGCACTTAAAATAAGATACCCTGAATATTTTAGAGTATATCAAAATAATAGAACAATAAAGATTAACGATAAAAATGATAAAGAAAGTACAAAAAATTACGGAATATATGTAAGAAGTGGAACAAAGGATAAGTTTTTAGTAAATATAGAGATAAATGATATGGTAAAAGATTTATTAGGATTAGCAAGAAAAAATGATTACAATGTAACAGAAATTTATATAGACGAAGGCTTTTCTGGTAGATTAGAGGGAAGAGTATCATTACAAAAACTTTTAGACGATATGAATAATGGTAAAATAAATGGAGTTATAGCAGAAAGTCTAGAACAACTTGTTAGAGAGGATTTTGTAGTTACAAAATTATTTTTAGAGCAAGTAAAAAATGGTGGGGCAGAAGTTATAATAACACAAAATGGAAAAATGCAAAATTTATTTGACCTATTAAATGATAAGAATAAAGAAATTGTAAAAGATATAAATAAATTAGCACAAGCTGAAAAGAAAAAGAAAATTGCACAAAGCAAGAAAAAAATAAAAAATAAAGATAACGAGTCCAGATAGGGCTTGTTTTTTATTAGGAGGAAAGAGCTTATGAAAAAAGATATTAGAAATAAAGAATATGCTATTCAAGAAGTAGTAGCTTACTATATTTTAGGTTATAGAAAATATAATGAAGAAAGTCAAAAGAATTGATACAACTGAAATAAAAGGTGTTGATATTGACTGGCTGAAAAGAATAAATTTTAATTGGATTTTAAATAGTGATGATTTTGTATCTTATGCAACCTGTATATTCTATGTACTTTTAAATAGAGAAGAAAATATAACAGAAGAAAAAATAGTAAAAGAATTTTTGAAAGAATTACATTCACACCACCCAAGAAGAGTAATAAAAGAGGCAGAACTTATACTAACAAAATTATTTCCAGATTTAAAAAATTAGTTATAAATTCGTTTCAATACTAATAATTTTTAAGAGAGAAATAGGAGGTGTGTATATTTATGGTACAAGATGATAAGAAAAAAGAAAATACAACAATTTATGAAATAGATAATAAAAAATATACAGTAATAACAAAGTGTGTAGAAAATGTGCAAAATGTAAATAAATTATATGATGTAATATGCAAATATGCAATTTCACAAATAAATTAAAATTTGCACATTTGTAATCAGATAATAACAATTATAGAATAGGCATATCAAATATATGCACCTCACAAAAAGAGGTGTTGAGCAATGAATGAAAAATACAAAGTTGCAGGTTATTTAAGACTGTCGCAGGAAGATGGTGATAAAGATGTAAGTGATAGTATAGTAAGTCAAAAAAATATAATAGAACAAAAAGTAAAAGAATTAGGCGAAGAATTTGATTTAGTAGATTATTATATTGATGATGGATACACAGGACTTAATACAGACAGACCAGACTTTCAAAGAATGATCCGAGATGTTGAAAATGGAAATATAAATTGTATTATTACAAAAGATTTATCTAGACTTTCAAGAAATAGTTTTGAGGCAAACTATTATATAGAATTGTATTTTTTAGAAAGAAATATCAGATACATATCTGTATTAGATAATGTAGATACAGGCACAAAAAATTCTAACAATGATATGATACAATTTAAAACTCTTATAAATGATTGGTACAGTAAAGATATTTCAAGGAAAATAAAATCTAGCGTATGGGCAAGAAAAGAAAAAGGAATGTTTTTAGGCTCTATTGCACCTTATGGATATAAAAAATCAATAGAAGATAAGCATAAATTAGTAATAGACGAGCCACAAGCAAGAGTAATTAAAAGAATATATGAAGAATATAGTGAGGGAAAGACGCTTGCAGAAATAGTAAAAAACTTAAATGATGAAAAAATACCTAGTCCTAATAATAACAAAAACAATGGAGAAACAAGGTATAAATGGAGAACAGATACATTACGAAAAATGTTATCTAATAAAGTATATTTGGGACATACTGAATATGGTAAAAGAATAAATTTAAGTTATAAATCCAAAAAAGTAAAGTACATACACCCAGAAGATTGGAAAATAGTTTATAACACACACGAGCCTATAATTTCAGAAGAACTTTTTTTCAAAGTCCAAAGATTAAAAAATATGAATAAAACAATAAAAAGAAAAAAACACGAATGGTTATTAAATGGGCTTGTAAAATGCAAAGAGTGTGGAGCAAAAATGACATTAAAAGTGGAATATAAAAGAAATAACCCAAATGAACTAAAATCAAAAAAAGTTTGTTGTTTGAATGGCTTAAAAAGATATAGAGGAAAAGAATGTATAAAGGGTAGTAGAGGATTAGATGAAGATATACTTAATCAAATTGTTTATAGGAATGTAAAGGAAGTAATGAAAAAACTTGTCGACAAGGATAAAGTAGAAAAACTAATTATAAATAGGAACAATGAAAATATGACAAACAATAGCAACAACAATAGGGAACTTCTTAATAAAGAATTGGCAAAAATTGAAGATGAAATAAAAACACTTTATTTAGATTATAAACAGGATTTATTAGACGAAGATGATTACAAAAAATATTATAAAGAAAAGTCTAATGAAAAAAATAGAATAAAGAAAGAATTAGAAATATTAGGAAAAGAAGAAAAGCATAAGCCTGTTATAAACGAAAAAGAAATAAGCGAGTTAGTAAATAAAATATTAAATGTAAAGGAAATAAACAAAGATATTATATCAGAACTAATTTATGATATTCAAATTGATAATGATAATCAAATATATATAAATTATAGATATGATATTTTGAATATGGTAGGTTGAGATGAAAGAATATAGAGCAGGTATTTATTTACGATTATCAAGAGAACACGCAGAAGAAAATAATAGCATAGAGGCACAAAGAGAAATAACTACAAATTATGCTATGAAAAATGGTTACAAAATAGTAAAAGAATATGCAGACAATGGATATTCTGGTATTTTAGATTCAAGACCAGCACTAGACCAAATGATGATAGATATATCAAGAGGCTTTATAAATATGGTAATTGTAAAAGATATAAGTAGATTAACTCGTAATAAAAATAAAACAGGTTGGTACACAGAAATATTTTTTCCAGATAATGATGTAAGATTTATTTCAGTAACAGAATTTATAGATAGTGGAGAAAGATATGAAATAGACGATACTATAATGCTTCGAGGAATTGCTAATCAATATTACATTACAGATATATCAAAGAAAATAAGAGCAAATAAAAAAGCAATGAAAGAGTCAGGACAATTTGTAGAACATTATGCACCTTATGGATACAAAAAAGACAAAGAAGATAAACACAAAATACTTATAGATGAAGATGTAGCTGATAATATAAGAACTATTTATAATATGTATATAGAGGGAAAAACAAGTACACAAATAGCAGAGTACTTGAATAGCAAAAAGATAAAAAATCCAAGTAGATATATGAAACTAAAAAATTATACAAGAGAGTGGACAGGAGTACAGATAAACAGTATTTTAAATAATCCTTTTTATATAGGTAATACAATAATGAATAAATATGAAACTAATTATTTAACAAAGAAATGTATTGAAAACAAAAATAGAGATAGTTGGATTATAAAAGAAAATACACACGAGCCAATAATAGATAAAGCAATATATGATAAAGTACAAGAAATAAAGAAAAATAAAAAAGGAAGAGAAAGTGTAAAACATCAGTATTTACTTCGAGATTTAGTATATTGTGGGCATTGTAAAAGAAAATATCAATATAAGGTATATAGGTCAAGTGATAAAAAAAGGTTTTTATATGATAGTGCAGGTTTTCTTTGTAGTTATTTATATAGGAAAAAATGCAATAATAAAACTTATATTAGAGAAAAGGACTTAAATGAAATAGTAAAAAATGAAGTTATAAAGAGATTAAGCCTAATTCAAGTAGATGAAACAACAAATAAGATAATTGACTACTATAAGAAAAATAATGAAGAAATACAAAAAACTAAAAATTATGAAAATGAAATAGAAAGACTAGAAAGAAGAAAAAGCGTCTTATATAAGAAAAAATGTGAGAAGTATATAACCGTAGAAGAATTTAAAACAGATTATGAAAGAGCAAAAGAAGAAATATCAAAGTATAAAAAGTTAATAGAAGAATTAAACAAAGATAATAGAAATAAACTAGATGAAAATGAAATAAGAGAAGTTGTGAAAAAATTTAAAAATGGAAATTATATGTCAAATGATTTTTTAAAAGAAATTATAAATAGAATAGATGTTTATTCTAAAAATAGAATAGAGATTATATTTAATTTATAAAATGAAAACTGCAATAAGCAGAGTGCAACTTACAACCTAAAATTTTAAAATATGAAATTTTAGAATTTAATAAAACCATTGAAATTTAGCCATTTAAGTTAAATTTATTTTTTAAAATATTGACTGCAATAAGTGGGGCATAATACAAGGAGGTGGAGTTGCAGCACCTGTTGGCGGACAGATTTTTAGTGAAATATTACCATATTTAGAAGTAAATAAACAAGTGTTAGAAGAAGATAATGAAGAGACAATTAGTCAAGTTCAAGTACCAGATATTATGGGAAAAACATTAAAAGAAGCCGAACAAATTCTTAAAGAGAATCATTTAGAAGTTTTTATAGAAGATGAGGAAATAGATAAAGAAAATACATATGTTAAAAATCAAATTCCAAGTAGTGGGATAACAGTAAATGAACAAAGTAAAGTAATTATAGAATATTAGGAATTAAGAGTAAAAAAGTGTAAAAACCCTATACAAAAAGTAAATTTAGTTATATAATATGAAAGATTAAATGGAATAATTTGCAAAATTCAAGTATTAATAATCGAAAGGATTGAAAAAAATGGAATTAAGAAATATGTTAGTAGGTTTAAATAACCTAAAGGTAAAAGGAGATTTAGATATTGAAATATCTGGAATTGAAAACAATTCAAAAAATGTAAAAGAAGGATATTTATTTGTAGCAATACAAGGATTTTCAACAGATGGACATCAATATGTAGAAAATGCAATTGAAAATGGAGCAATAGCTATTATGATACAAGAAGGATGTAACCTAAAGGGAATGAAAATACCAGACAATATAACAGTAGTCATGGCCAAAGATACAAGAGAAGGATTGGCAATTGTATCAGATAATTTTTATAATCATCCTTCAAGAAAATTTAAATTGATTGGAGTTACAGGAACAAAAGGAAAGACAACGACCACTTTTATGATTAAAGAGATTTTAGAAAAAGCAGGGAAAAAAGTTGGTTTAATAGGGACAATAGCGACATATATAAATGGAAAAAAATTAAAAGATAGTGATAGAACAACACCAGAAAGCTTAGAATTACAACAAATTTTTGCTGAAATGGTAAAAGAAGGCGTTGAAGTTGTAGTTATGGAAGTTTCTTCTCAAAGCTTAAAATTAAATAGAGTTGAAGGATGTCAATTTGATATCGTTTTATTTACAAATTTTTCAGAAGATCATATTAGTCCAAAAGAACATCCAGATATGCAAGATTATTTTCAATCAAAACTAAAATTATTTAAGATGTGTAAAACTGGAATTGTTAATACAGATGATTTATATGGTGCAAAAATACCAAGATTATTTCCAGAAAGTAATATAACTACTTATGGAATTGACAATTATGCAAATGTATTGGCTAAAGATATTACCATTACAAATTCATATGTAGATTTTAAAGTAAAAATAAAAGATAAGAATGAGAGAGTAAAAACAGGAATACCAGGTAGATTTAGTGTATATAATTCATTAGCAGCAATTTGTGTTGCACAAAAATTTGGTGTGGATCCTGAAAAGGTAAAAGAAGCATTATTAGAGGTTAGGGTACCGGGAAGATCAGAATTAGTAGATAATAAGAGAGAAATACCAATTATGATAGATTATGCACACTCACCAGAAAGTTTGGAAAATATACTTCAAGCAACAAAGAGTTATACAAGAGGAAAAATTATATGTGTCTTTGGATGTGGAGGAGATAGAGATTCAGGTAAAAGACCAATTATGGGAGAAATATCAGGAAGAATTGCTGATTTTACATTTATTACTTCAGACAATCCAAGAACAGAAGATCCAGAAAAAATAGTAGAGCAAATCGAAGAAGGAATCAAAAAAACAAATGGAAAATATGAAGTTATTGTTGATAGAGTGGAAGCTATAAAAGAAGCTATAAAAATGGCAACTAAAAGAGACATTATCATTTTGGCAGGAAAAGGACATGAACCATATCAAGAAATTAATGGAAAAAAATATCCATTTGATGAAAGAATTATTGTTAAAGAAATTATAGAAGAACTAAATAATGTAACAAAAACTAAGAAAAATAAAAACGAAAGAAAGGTTGATTAAATTGATACTTGAAGTAAAGACATTAATCATTTCATTTGTGACATCTATTATTTTAGGATGTATGATCATACCAATACTTAAAAAATTAAAAGTAGGACAAATAGAAAGAGATGATGGACCACAATCGCATTTAAAAAAGCAAGGAACACCTACTATGGGTGGGATTATTATAATTATAGCTATGATTGTAGTAGTGACAGGAATTTATATATGGCTGTCAATAAATGATAATAAAGAAATAGCGAACAAAATATTACCTATATTATTATTAACAATAGGATTTGGATTGATTGGATTTATAGATGACTTTAAGAAGTTAGTATTAAAAAATACAAAAGGGTTAAAACCTAGTTATAAAATGATAGGATTATTGGTTATTTCAGTAGCCTATGTAGCATATCTAGCATATGGCTTAAAACTAGGAACAGAAACATATATTCCCATTGCAAAAATGTATATAGATATGCCAATTTATTTGTATATACCTTTTGCTATCCTAGTTATATTAGGTGCAACAAATGCAGTTAATTTAACAGATGGAATAGATGGATTATCTTCTAGTGTATGTGTTATTATTATTACTTGTCTTGCTGTTATAGGAATTACTTTACAAGTTTATGAAGTATCACTATTTGCAAGCATTGTTATTGGATGTGTTTTAGGATTTTTAATGTTTAATATTCATCCAGCAAAAGTTTTTATGGGAGATACGGGTTCTCTAATGTTAGGAGGCGTAATATCGGGGTTAGCATTATATTTAAAAATGCCATTATTATTACTTGTGATTGCATTAGTACCAGTATTAGAAACAATATCTGTTATTATTCAAGTAGCTTACTTTAAAAAAACAGGAAATCGATTCTTCAAAATGGCACCATTGCATCATCATTTTGAATTATCTGGATGGAAAGAAAACAAAGTAGTAGTAGTATTTAGTATTATAACATTAGTGTTATGTATTATTGGACTAAAAATAATATAGGGAAAATCATTTCCTATAATATCAATCATTGTACATGATTTTACTTATGTAAAATTTGTACACAAACAAAAATGAGACATGTAAGTGGATAAAAAAATGAAAATTTTTAATCATGTAGTTTTTGTTTTTTGAGAAAGGAATGATAGAAATAATGGTAAAAAAGAAAGGCAAGAGTTTTTCAAGCTTTCTAAAAAATCCAATAGATTTTACATTATTGATAACGATATTGCTATTGTTATCAATTGGATTGATTATGCTACTTTCAGCAAGTTCACCATCAGCACTTTCTGAAAGCGGAAATAGTTATTCGTATTTTTATAAACAAGCAATCTTTGCAGTAGCTGGTTTATTTATGATGTGGGTAATATCTAATATAGATTATCGATTTTATCAAAAATACTATAAATTGGCTTATGTAATTGCATTTTTAGCATTGTTAGCAGTATTATTTATTGGTAGGACCGTAAATGGAGCAAAACGATGGATTTATGTAACAGATACATTATCTATTCAGCCATCTGAAATGGCAAAATTATTAATGATTATATTCTTTGCAGCAATATTAGTAAAAAATAGAGATGAATTAAATAAATATGGAAAAGGTTTTATAAAGCATTTACTATTATTAGTTCCAATCATTGGGTTATTATTAGTAGAGCCACATTTTAGTGCTTCTATCATTATTATCGGAATTGTAGCAATTATGATGATAATAGCAGGATGCAAATTTTGGCATTTCCTTGTAACAGGAGCAGTGGTCGGAGTTCCCGGAATAATTGCATTAATTCTGTTAGAACCATATAGATTAGAGAGAGTAACTACCTTCTTAGATCCATGGAAAGATGCAACAGGAAGTGGTTGGCAAGTTATACAGAGTTTATATGCTATTGGTTCAGGAGGATTATTTGGTGCAGGACTTGGTGAAAGTAAACAAAAATATTTATATATTCCAGAACCACATAATGATTTTATATTTTCTATATTAGGTGAAGAATTAGGATTTATTGGATGTGCAATTGTCATAATATTATTTGCCATTTTTATATGGAGAGGAATATTAATTGCAATGAAATCACCAGATATGTTTGGAAGTTTGATGGCTATAGGAATAACAGCACAAGTGGCCATACAAGTAATCATCAATATAGCAGTTGTAACTTCATCAATGCCAGCAACTGGAATGCCATTACCATTCTTTAGTTATGGAGGTACATCATTATTTATATTGCTATGTGAGATGGGCATTCTCTTGAATATTTCAAAAGCAGGAGCAAAAAGAGAGTAAAAGAAAATGGATATGAGCAAAGGAGAGAAAGAATGAAAGTTGTAATAGCGGCTGCTGGGACGGCTGGACATATTAATCCCGGAATAGCCATTGCTAAAAAAATACAAGAAGAACAAAAAAATTCAAAAATCATTTTTATAGGTACAACGAGAGGTTTGGAAAATGATTTAGTACCAAGAGCAGGATATGAATTAAAAACTATAGATGCCTATGGATTAAGTAAAAAAATTTCTATTGAAAATATTAAAAAGATGATTAAGACAATAAAAGGATTTGGAGAGGCAAAAAAAATATTGAAAGAATTAAAACCAGATATTGTGATAGGAACGGGAGGCTATATTTGTGGTGCAACTATATCAGCAGCACATCATTTAAAGATACCTACATTGTTACATGAAAGCAATGCATTTCCCGGAAAAGCAGTAAAATTATTAGCAAAAAAAACAGATACGATTTTGGTTTCTTTTGAAGTAGCCATTGAAAGAATAAAACATGCTAAAAATGTTGTCTATACAGGGACGCCAGTTAAAATAAAAAAACGAAATTATAACGAGCAACAAAAAAAAGAAATTATAAAAAAAATGGGATTAAATGAAAATATGCCTATTGTACTGGTATTTGGAGGAAGCCAAGGTGCTAGAAGAATTAATAATGCTATTATGGAAATAATAGAAAGTGGAAAGAACGAACAATATCAAGTTATTTGGGCAACAGGACCTAAGCAATATGATGTTATTAAAGAACAGTTAGAAAATGAACATAAAAATATTAATCATATAAAAAATATGAAAATTTTGCCATATATATATAATATGGAAGAAATAATGAATATTGTAGATGTAATAGTTGCAAGAAGTGGAGCAATGACAATTACAGAAATATCAAATTTAGGAAAACCATCTATTTTAGTGCCATTACCTAATGTTAGTCATGACCACCAGCTATATAATGCAAAAGTTTTAGAAAATATAAAAGCAGCAAAAATTATTTTAGATAATACATTAGATGGTGAAATTTTAAATCAAAATATTGAAAAAATTGTATTAAATAAAGAAACTTGTCAAGAAATGGGCAAAAATGCATTAAAAATTGCGACAAGTGATGTTGAAGATAAAATATATGAACAGATTATAAAAACAATTCATCAGAAAACATCATAATGAAAGGAAAAATAATGATTAAAAGTATACAATTAAAAATTATAATCGTATTTTTTTTAATAGGAATTATTACCATTACAGGTTTAGGAGCAGTATATATTCATTCGATTAATGCATTGGAAATGAATATAGGAACAAATGAAATTGGAAATATAACAGAATTAGAAGATTATATTCATCAGATGAGGCAAACTAATATTACATCACTAGTAATTGCTGGTGTGGTGTTTGTTGTAGGTGGCATTCTAATAGCAATTGTATTATCTAGATTTGTTATTTATCCAATAAACAAGTTAATAAAAAGTGCAGAGAAAATAACGGAAGAAGAAAAGAAAAAAGATAAAACATTAGGAGATAAAGAAGAAAATAAAAAAGTCAAAAGTAAGAAAAATGAGAATGTAAATATTGAAGATGTATTAGGTGTTATGACAACAGAATTGAAAGAAAAGTTAAGCGAAGTTTCAACACAAAAAAATCAAATAGAAACCATTCTTTTACATATGACAGATGGAATTATTGCTTTTAATATGGAAGGGGAAATTATATTAATTAACCCAGCAGCTAAAAAGTTTCTAAGCATTAGGCCAGAGGATATAACTTTTGATGATATTTTTGCTAAGTTTAAACTAGGAATTAATATGGAAAAAATTATTTATCTAGAAAACTGGACATCAACAGAACAAAGGATACAGGTAGAAGATAAATATATGAATGTGTTTTTTGCTCCGTTTAAAAATGAATCAGATAGACCAAATGGTGTAATAGCAGTTATTCAAGATATAACAGAACATGTAAAACTAGACAATATGCAAAAAGAATTTGTAGCAGATGTGTCTCATGAGTTGAAAACTCCCATTACATCTATTATGGGATATGCAGATACATTATTAGAAGGAGAATATGATAAAGAGACACAGGACAAGTTTTTAAATGTAATTGCATCAGAAGCAAGAAGAATGGCAAGACTTGTTACAGATCTATTAACACTATCAAGATATGATAATAATAAAAATAAGGTAAGAAAAGTATCTTTTGATTTAGGTGAATTGGTAAAAAAATGTCAAGATAAATTAGCAATTGAGATAAAAAAGAAAAACCATACTGTGAATTCTTTTGTAACAGCGGATGTTCCACCAGTTTATGCAGATAAAGATGATATCGAAAGAGTTATTCTAAATATATTAACAAACAGTATTAAATATACACCAGAGGGTGGTGAAATAAAAATTTATGTAGGATTTGTATATAATGATGCTTATATAAAAATCTTTGATAATGGAATTGGAATACCAGAAGAAGATTTATCTAGAATATTCGAAAGATTTTATAGAGTAGATAAAGCTCGTACAAGAGAAATGGGAGGTACAGGATTAGGGCTTTCAATTGCAAAGGAAATTTTAGATAAGAATGGTGGAAGTATTGACATCAAAAGTACAGTAGGAGAAGGAACAGAGGTAGTTATTAGAATTCCAACAAAGGGATAGATATTATTTTAAAAAATAAAGGATTAGATTGAAAAATAAGAAAATATAATGTATAATAGATTAGATTTAGAATAAAAAGGAGAGAGAAAATTGAATCCAAAGATAAAGGAAATTTTAGAATGGCTATATTGTATTATTATTGCTGTTGTATTGGCATTATTATTTAGATATTTTATTGGTACACCAACAATTGTACAACAAGTATCAATGAAACCAACATTAGAACAAGATCAGAGATTGTGGCTTAATAGATGGTCAAGAACAACAAAAACCTTACCAAAAAAAGGAGAAATTATCACTTTTGAAGCACCATCAAAGAAATCTTTTACAAGTTCAGAAATAGACATGAATAATCCAGTAGCAGTATATGATAATGAACCAACAAATATATTTGGAAAATTCACAAAATATATACTAGAAATAGGAAAAGAAAGTTATATAAAGAGAGTTATTGCTTTACCCGGGGAGCATGTTGAAATAAAAGAAGGGAAAGTATTTATAAATGGAGAAAAATTAGATGAACCATATTTACAAGATGGTGTGGTAACAGATGTAACAGGAACAGGATTTTCAGATTTTACAGTTCCAGAAAATACAGTTTTTGCTATGGGAGATAATAGAACACATAGTACTGATTGTAGAACTTTTGGATGTATTCCATTAGAAAAGATAGAAAGTACAGTAGCAATAAGAATATGGCCTTTAGATAAATGGGGAAAAGTAGATTAGAAAATAGAGACAATACTCTGTTTTCTTTTTTTGTCCAATTGGGGACGTTTCTTTTTGGACATTTTTGAATTATTTAATCAATAAAAAACTAAAATTATAAAAATGTCCAAAAAGAAACGTCCCCAATTGGACACTTGAAAAATAAAATAAATATCTAAGAAAGCCTACTTTTGTTTCTTGAAAAATGTATAATTTTATTGTATAATAGTAAAAGTTGAAAGATTGGTGAGGAGTAAGTATTAGATGTTTGATGAAATTATAGGAAATCAACAAATAAAAGAAGAACTATTAAAATCTTTAAAAGACAATAAAGTATCACATAGCTATCTATTTGTGGGGATTGAAGGAATTGGAAAACAGATGATAGCAAAATCTTTTGCACAAATGATATTATGTACTGATAAAGAAGAAAAAGGATGCAATCGATGTAAATCTTGTATCGAATTTCATTCCAATAACCATCCGGATTTTTTATATATAGAACCAGATGGAAATAGCATAAAAATTGATCAAATACGATATTTGCAAAGAAAAATCCAAGAAAAACCAATTATTTCAAATAAGAAAGTATATATTATAAATGATGCTAATAAAATGACACAAGAAGCACAAAATTGTTTATTAAAAACATTAGAAGAACCACCAGAATATGCTACAATTATTCTAATTGGAAATAATGAAAATGCATTTTTGAATACAATAAAATCAAGATGTATGATTATTAATTTTAAACCGATTGATAAAGAAAAGATACAACAATATATGGAACAAAATTATCAAATGTATGATTTACATTCCAATATGTTAGATGCTTTTCAAGGAAGCATTGGAAAAGCAATACAATTAAAAGATAAAAAAGAACAATATGAGAAAGTTGAAGAAACCATAGAAAAATTAGATAAAAAAGATATTATTGATATAATATCTATGAGTGAAGATATTTATAAGGACAAAGATGAGATTGCCAATATATTAGAATATATAGAAATTATATTATTAAAATTAGCTCAAAAAGAGGTAAAATATGCAAATTGTATAAGAATTGTTGAAGATACAAAAAAAAGATTGTCTCAAAACGCCAATTATGATATGTGTATAGATAATATGATATTTAATATGTGGGAGGAAGTAATTTGAAAGATATAGTAGGGGTAAGATTTAAAAAATTAGGTAAAATATATTTTTTTAATCCTAAAAAGTGGAAATTGAAAAAAGGAGATAAAGTAATTGTAGAAACAGCACAAGGAGAAGAATTTGGAGAAGTTATGATTCCTAATAGGACAGTTCCTGAGGACAAAATTGTAGAACCGTTAAAAATTGTTATAAGAATAGCAAATGGAAAAGACTATAAACATTATGACGAATGTAAAAAAATAGAAAAGAAAGCATTTGAAGTATGTAAGAAAAAAATAAAGGAACATGGATTAGAAATGACTTTAACAGATGTAGAAGTGAAGTTTGATAATAGTAAAATTTTATTCTATTTTACTGCTGATGGAAGAATTGATTTTAGAGAGCTTGTTAAAGACTTAGCAGCAATTTATAAAACAAGAATAGAATTAAGACAAATAGGAGTAAGAGATGAAGTAAAAAAAATTGGAGGAAATGGTGTTTGTGGAAGAGAATTATGCTGTTGTACATTTTTAAATGATTTTGAAGCAGTATCTATAAAAATGGCGAAGGAGCAAAATATATCTTTGAATCCTTCAAAAATATCAGGAAATTGTGGAAGATTAATGTGCTGTTTAAAATATGAAAACGAAGTTTATGAGGAAAAATTAAGAAAATTACCACATATAGGAGCAATTGTAAAAACAGAAGAAGGAGAAGGAGAGGTTGATTCTATAGAAACCTTGAAAGAGAGAATAAAAGTAAAAATCAAAGATGGTGATGACTATATTTATAGAAGATATGATGCGAAAGATGTTAAAGTAATTAAAGATGAAGAAAAAGAAAGATTAGATCAAGAAGAAATAGAACATCAAAAAGAATTAGAAGAATTAGAAAAATTGGAAAAAGCAGAAGAGGGAATGAGAGAAGAATAGAAAAAATAGATAATTGGAGTATTAAAGGAGGTGAAATAGATGGCATATAAAATAACTGATAAATGTATATCATGTGGAGCTTGTGCTGCTGAATGTCCAGTTGGATGTATATCACAAGGAGATGATAAATTTGTAATTGATCAATCTGCTTGTATAAGCTGTGGTACTTGTGCAGGAGTTTGTCCAGTAGAAGCACCAGAGGAAGAATAGAAAATGATTTTGGGGACGAAGAAAGTTTTCTCCGTCCCCAAAATCGTCTCTTAAAATTATTTTAAGGAGAAATAAATGGAAACTTTAATTGTATCAGGAGGAGAAATAAATATAGAACAATTAAAAATATATTGTGAAAAGCATATACGGTCAGAATATTATTGTATGTGATAGAGGATTAGAGGCATTATATCAACTAAAAATAATACCAAATCATGTGGTGGGAGATTTTGATTCTGTCTCATCAAATGTATTGACATTTTATCAAAATAAACCACAAGTAGTCTTTCATACATACAATGCCGAAAAAGATAATACAGATACAGATATTGCTTTAAAGTTAGCAATTAAGTTGAAAAGTTCTGAGATTACCATTTTAGGTGCATTAGGAAAGAGGATGGATCATGCGATTGCCAATATTCATATTTTAAAAGATGCCTTAGAAGCAGAAATACCTTGTCAAATTTTAGATGAAAATAATCGAATTTATCTAATAAATAAAGAAAGTACTTTAAACAAAGATAAGATTTATGGAAAATATATATCGTTAATTCCTTTAACTAGCGTAGTAGAAGGCCTAACTTTAACGGGGTTTAAATATCCTTTAAATAATTATGATTTACCAGTTGGAACTAGTTTGGGAATCAGTAACGAAATAATAGAAGATACAGCACATATAAAGATGGAGAAGGGAATTTTGATTGTAATAGAAAGTAGAGACTAACCCCCTTTATGAAACTATATATAAAATTTACACATGGTAATGTGAAAGATGTGGGGATTAGCATGTCATAGCAGGTTTTGAAATTTCAGAAATGGTCAAAGAAAGAATTCGGAACAGGAGTGTATTGAAAAGAGAAAAAAACCCGATTGTTATTGATTTCATGAAATGTAAACAAAAGAGATAAGTAAAAAGTAATAAAAAATCCAACGATTAAGTTGGATTTTTTATTGTATAGGAAAAATCGAAGATTTTGACTATGCAAGAACAAAAAAATAAAGACACAATAAATAGACCTTAATAAAAAGGCTGAATGGTAATA
>CAJFRV010000029.1 GCA_904419495.1 uncultured Clostridia bacterium
TATTGAACTACCTCTAATTTAAAATCATTTGAATATTTTGACATAGAAAATGAACCCTCCTTATTAAACTTTTTTGTCTAATAATTTGGGTTCACTTCATCTTGTACTCTTTTAATCTATTAATTTTCATTATTATTTGTTGATTTTTTCTTATAATTTCCAGAAATAATTTTTGGAAGATAAGTGATAATTTTATAAACAGCCAAACGAATTTTTTTACTCCATAGATAAGCTCTTCTCAATTTTTTAGCAGAACCTAAAGAAACAGGTTCATCATCTAAAACTAATAATTCTGTTGGAAGTTTTTCTAGATTAAATATATAATTTTGACCATCATTATTATCCCAATTATTATTTTCATCTTTAAAGCAGAAATTAAAAGTACTACCTTCACCTAAAATGATTTCAGCTTGAAAACCCAAATCTGTTTTTTCCATAACAACATCATTAATATTATCCCAATTTTCACCAAAACCATAGTGAATAGATACTTCATTAGAAGCATCTTGAAATAATTTTCCTGTATATGAGATTTTAACTTTGGTATTTTCAACCAATTTGTCTGTGTTAAAAAATATATTTTTTGTTAATTCCATCTTTTTAATCTCTCCTTGTTTATCTTTTGCTAGAAACATTATAATATTAAATTTTACATTGTTCAAGTATTTTTTTTAAAAATAAACAAAATATCAAAAATGTCATCAATTTGTAATTATTTTGTAATAAATGTATGAATGTGGAAAAGCTAAGATGAATACATTATATTAATAGAAACAAAGCAAAAGAAAGCTATAAATCATATTGTCAAAAAAACAAGAATATGATAATATTTAAGTAGAATATATAAAGGGGAAAAGTATATGAAAGAAGATTTGATGGAGGAAACAGAAATGAATCCAAAAGAGGAAATAAAAGAAGAGAATAAAGAAAATTTACAAAAAGAAATACAGGAAAAAGAAGATAAATTGGAAGAAACAAAGAATATAGAAAATAAAGAAGAAACAAATAAGGGTGAGCAAAAAGAAAATAAAGAAGTAGAGAAAATTGACGAAACTGAGAAAAAAATAAAAGAAGAAAATAAAGCTAAGAGTGAACAAGAAAATAGTGATAAACAAGATAAGAAAAAACAAAAAATAAAGGAAAACAAGAAAAATAAAGAAAAATTAGATAACAAAGAAAAAATAAAAGAAACAGAACAAAAGAAACCTAAAAAGAGAAATATCAAAAAAATAATTATCTCAATTATTATTGTTGCTATCATTGCCTTATTATTTTCTACTGTATTTGCTTTAAGCAATATAAATAATGAGAAAATTATAAGTGGAATCACCATTGAAGGAATAGAGGTTTCAGGATTGACAAAAGAAGAGGCAAAAGCAAAACTAGAGACAATATATACAGAGAAAAAAGAGAAAAATATTGAACTAAAATATGGAGAATTTGAATCAGAATTAAATCCAACACTTATGGAAGTATCTTATGACATAGAAAATGCTGTAAATGAAGCATATAGTTTAGGTAGAAATCAAAACATTTTTGTAAATAACTATAATATTTTAGGAACATTGGTGGGAAAAAGAGAAATATCTGTTAACATGTCTTTAAATGAAGAAACAACAAAGCAAACGATTGAGGATATAGGAGCAAACTTACCCGGGATTTTAATAGAGCCTAGTTATAGTATTGAAGAAAATAAATTAATCATTACTAGAGGAAAAGAAGGAATTGTTGTAAAGACAGAAGATTTATTAACACAAGTAAAAGACTTATTAAAAGATATTCACGCAACTGAAAATATTATAGAAATTCCAGTTGAAACAAGGACACCACAAAATATTGATATTGATAAGATACATAATGAAGTATATAAACAAGCACAAGATGCTTATTATACAAAAGATCCATTTACAATTTATCCAGAAGTAGAAGGAATAGACTTTGATGTAGAAAAGGCAAAAGAAATGATTGCAGCTGAAGTGAAAGATGAATATGTCATTGATTTAATTATTACAAAGCCAAATATAACCATAGATGAAATAGGAACAGAAGCATTTCCGGATCAATTGTCAACATTTACAACTAGATATGATGCTAGTGATAAAGATAGAACAACAAATTTAGTATTGGCCTGCCAAAAATTAAATGGAAAAGTTATTATGCCGGGGCAAACATTTTCATATAATGAAACATTAGGCCCAAGAACAGTTGCGGCAGGATATAAAAATGCAAAAATATATGAAAGTGGGCAAGTTGTAGATGGTCTCGGTGGAGGAATTTGTCAAATTTCTTCAACATTATATAATGCAGCTTTAATGTCTGACATGGAAATTGTAGAAAGAAGAAATCACCAATTTGTTACATCATATGTTAAAGCAGGAAGAGATGCAACAGTTGTATATGGCTCAACAGATTTTAGATTTAAAAACACAAGAACATATCCTGTAAAAATTATAGCATCAGCTAAAAGTGGAATTGCTACAGTTTCTATATTTGGAATAAAAGAAGCAGATAGAGATTATACTTATACATTTAAAACAGAAACTGTATCTACCATACCATTTACAACAAAATATGTAGAAGATTCAAGTTTAGCATCAGGCAAAGAGGTGGTTAAGCAAAAAGGAGCAAATGGTTTAGTTACAAAAACATACATGACAAAATTATTAAATGGAAAAGTAGTATCAACAGAATTACTTTCAAAAGATACATATAGTGCAATGCAAAAAATTGTACATAGAGGAAAAGCAACAACGACATCTAATCAAAGTTCTTCAAATGTATCAAATACACCAACACCAACAGAACCAGAAACAACAACACAGACAGAGCAACAAGAAACACCAAAAGAACCAGAACAGACACCAAATACAGAACAACAAACAGAAACAACAGAATAATATCAATAGGAAAAGAGGGATTCCCTCTTTTTTCTATTGACAAAAGGAAAAAATGTAGTATAATAATAAATGTCCAATATGAATATATGCGCCATTAGCTCAGTTGGTAGAGCAGCAGACTCTTAATCTGATGGTCGGAGGTTCGACTCCTCTATGGCGCACCATTACAAACAAGAAGTAAATCTAAATAATACTGGAACATTAGATTTATTTTTTTGTTTTTAAATACAAATTATGTAAATTTTAAAGGGGTGAGAGATTTGCTAAAAATATATAATACAGATATAGAAACAAATAAATTAGAAGAAATTAAAGAATTTAAGAAAGGCAGTTGGATTAATTTAGTAAATCCCTCCGAAAATGAAATAAAAAAAGTATGTGAAAACATTAATATTCAAGAAGACTTTATAAGAGATGCTTTAGATTATGAAGAAAAGGCCAGAATCGACATGGAGGAAGATGATAATACCATTTTATTCATTATAGATGTTCCAGTAATAGAAAAAAACGAAGAGAATGATATTTATTCAACAATGCCACTAGGTATGATTGTTGTAAGGGATGATTTTTTCATAACAGTATCATTAAGAAAGAACAAAGTAATAGAAGATTTTGAAAAAAGAAAAATAAAGAATTTTCAGACATATAAAAAGACTAGATTTATATTCCAAATCTTTTATTTAAATGCATCATATTTTTTGAATTACTTAAAAATGATAAACAAAGAGACAGAAATAGCAGAATATATATTAAAAAATTCTATGAAAAACAAAGAATTATTGAAATTATTAAGTTTAGAAAAAGGTTTAGTATATTTTACGACATCTTTAAAATCAAATGAAATCGTCATGGAAAAAACTATGAGAGGAAAATTTGTAAAATTATATGAAGATGATGAAGATATATTAGAAGATGCTATTATTGAAAATAGACAGGCAATAGAAATGGCACAAATATATAGCAATATTTTGAATGGAACAATGGATGCGTATGCTTCAATTATTTCTAATAATTTAAATGGTGTTATGAAATTTTTAACATCTATTACGATTGTACTTGCGATTCCAACTATGATATCTAGTTTTTGGGGAATGAATGTTCAATTACCATTTCAAAATAGTCCAATAGGATTCATTATAATGGTTTTAATAGCAGTTCTCATGACATTAGGTGTAACTTGGTGGTTAAAGAGAAAAGATATGTTAAATTAATTGTCAATGGGGATGGAGAAAGAGGTCAATGGGGACGGAGAAGAATGACACAATTTTGAAAAATTGTGTCATTCTTCTCCGTCCCCATTGACCTCTTTCTCCGTCCCCATTGACATTGGCAGAAATCGTATCTAATTCTTTTTTTAAAGTAGTATACATATTTTCTCCAATAGAGGTATCTGTTCCATTTTCATATAAAGAAATTGTTTTATGAATATCTAATAATTTCATTTTTTTACTACTTGCAGAATTATTTTTATACATATAGATAGGTGTGTAATTCACTTCATCTATCGATATAGAATTATCTGCATGTTTGGTTATTTTTAAATCTAAAATAATAGAAGTTCTTGTATTTTTTGCATTTTGATCACTAATAAAGTTTCCAAGAGAATAGATAATAAATCCATCTTGTGTGGTTCCATCTTCTAAAGTAACAGTTCTTTTTTCCATTTTTTGCAAAACATGAGGGTGTGTTCCTAAGATAATATTAACACCATTTTGGAAAAGAAAATCTGCTAACTCATTTTGTGTATCATTTGGGACTGTACTATATTCTGTTCCCCAATGTACAGAAGCAACAATCATGTCTGCATTTTGTGATTTTGCATTTTCAATGTCTTTTTTAATAAGATCTTTATCAATTAAATTAATGCAAAAAGTTTTATCAGAAGGAATGGTAATTCCATTTGTTCCATAAGCATAATTGATAAAGGCAATTTTTATACCTTTTACATATTTAAATACAATAGTATCTCTTTCTTCTTGTGTTTTATATGTTCCTACATGAGAAATATCTGCTAAATTTAAAACATCAATAGTTCTAGACAGACCGTCAAAACCATAATCCAAACTATGATTTCCAGCTGTAGAAATGACATCAACACCTAATTTTTTTAAATTATATGCTAAAGCATCAGGAGTATTAAATCTAGGATAATTACTATATCCTTTGTCTTCACCAGCAAAGGTAGTTTCTAAATTGGCTACTGTAATATCAGAATTTTTAATATAATGATTAATATCATCAAAAACATAAGAAAAATCATATTTACCAGTATTTGAATTATAAGCATCTATGTATTGTGTATTATGGCACATGATGTCTCCAATAGCAGTTAGATTAAAACTGGTATCTGAATTTTCTTGAGAATCGACTTTTTCTTCTTCTTTATCGGGAGTTTCTAATGTATTTAAATTTGATAAATATTGTTTAGTAATTGTGTTATATTTGATCCAATTCTTAGCAACATTGAAGATAACAATAATGAGAAATAAAATTGCAAGAATAAATATTGCTTTTAATAAGACATTTGTGATTTTTTTTGTATCACTATAATTTGCATTTTTATTTTTTCGATGATTTCTTCTATTTTTTTTCAAAAATATTTCCCCCTTATCTTTTTATTGTATAGGAAAGAAATCAAACTTTGTCTTAACCTCATGTGAATTTTTTCATATACAATAAGATTAAGTTTTCCTATTTAAAATTATCATAAAAAATAAAAAAATTCAATAATTGTATAAATAAAAGGAAAAAAGGTTAAAATAGTATAAAAATGAAAAGGAGGATATAAAATGAAGATAATAGATAAGATTGCATTAGTTTTAATTATTATTGGTGCAATTAATTGGGGATTAATTGCTTTATTTGAATTAGATTTAGTGGCTTTATTATTTGGAGACATGACAATTTTATCAAGAATTGTTTATGGATTAGTTGGATTATCTGGTCTTTGGGGTATTAAGTTACTATTTGATGATTAACCATAAAATTGATTTTATGTTGATTTTATGCTATAATTAAGGTATCTCATAAAAATGATTATATAAATAAGGAGGAAAAAAATATGAGACGGATTAGCAAAAAGGTTGTAAAAATTGTTGCTTTATGTATTGGGATTCCTGCAATTGGAGCTTTGGGATTAGCGCTTGGTATCATTTTAACTCAATCGAGTTTCAATGATGACCGGATTCAGATGGAAAATCTTCAGCAGAAGGTTAACACGTTTGAAGAACAGGCTTCTGCCTATGACGAAAGCTTAGCGAAAGCAACGGCAAAAGCCGAAGAGGCAGATGCTAAGTTAACGGAAGCGGAAGCAAAAGCTGAGGAACTTCAGATTGCCAATGATTCTCTGGAAAAGAGAATCGAGGAACTGAAAAGTTCTATGCAAGCTAGTTCAGAAGCTGCATCCTCTGATGAAGGACTGAATAGCGATTATATCGCTTGGAAATTCTGGTCAGATGGAAATGAGTATCAGGCATCTGGAGAAGATGTGTTCTATTCAGATCCGGACTTTAAAAACGGGCTGGCGAATGAAGAAGTTATACTGATTTCGCCAGTTGTCAGCCCAGATAAGCTGAAAAGTGATACGGGAGAGATTATTACGGTATATACATCCATGTCTAAAGACGGGTTTGTCTATAGCCGTGAAGTTCCGAACATCACGGTAGCTGATGAGCAAGGCTGACATTTTCTCCGAATTTGGGGGTTCATTTTGAACCCTCTTTTTCTATGTCCTGTTTATAAAACTCCTTGAAAAATATGTAAAAATAGTATATAATACCAACGATAAAATAATAGGAGGAGAAAAACATGTTAAGTGCAAACGGAGTAACCGTAAGATTTGGAAAAAGAGTTCTTTTCGAAGACGTCAATATAAATTTTGGAAAAGGAAATTGTTATGGAATCATTGGAGCAAATGGTGCTGGAAAATCTACATTTTTAAAAGTATTATCAGGAGAAATAGAACCAAGTAAAGGAGATGTTAGTTTAGATAAAGGAGAAAGATTATCTGTACTAAAACAAGACCACTTTGCTTTTGAAGAATATACTGTCATGGATACTGTACTAATGGGGAATAAAGAATTATATGATATTATGAAAGAAAAAGAAGCAATTTATGCAAAACCAGACTTTTCAGAAGAAGATGGTATGAAAGCTGCAAAATTAGAAGAAAGATTTGCGGAACTAGATGGATGGAATGCAGAATCAGATGCGGCAATTTTATTAAATGATTTAGGAATTATCCCAGATAATCATTATAAATTCATGAAAGAAATTGAAGCAAAAGAAAAAGTAAAAGTGTTATTAGCACAAAGTCTATTTGGAAATCCAGATGTGTTGCTATTAGATGAGCCAACAAATGACTTAGATATGAAAAGTATTAACTGGTTACAAGATTTCTTAATGGATTTTGAAAATACAGTTATTGTAGTATCACATGATAGATATTTTTTAAATAAAGTTTGTACACATATTGCAGATGTTGATTTTGGAAAAATAAAAGTATATCCGGGAAATTACGATTTCTGGTATGAATCAAGTCAATTAGCATTAAAACAAGCAAGAGAACAAAACAAAAAGAAAGAAGAAAAAATAAAAGAATTGCAAGACTTTATAGCTAGATTTAGTGCAAATGCTTCAAAATCAAAACAAGCAACTTCAAGAAAGAAAACATTAGAAAAAATAGAATTAGAAGAGATTAAGCCATCCAATAGAAAATATCCATATGTAGATTTTAAACCAGATAGAGATCCCGGAAGAGAAATTTTACAGGTAAAAAATATATCTAAAACAATTGATGGTGTAAAATTATTAGATAATGTCTCTTTTGATGTAAAAGAAGGAAATAAAATTGCATTCTTGGCAGACAATGAATTAGCAAAAACAGTATTATTTCAAATTATAGAAGGAGAAATAGAGCCTGATGAAGGTGAATTAGTGTGGGGAACAACGATTACAAAATCATATTTCCCTAAGGATAACAACTATTTATTTGAAACAGATGAAAATATAACAGAATGGCTTAGAAAATATTCTAAAGATCCAGATGAAACTTATGT
Source organism: uncultured Clostridia bacterium (assembly GCA_904419495.1). Lineage (GTDB taxonomy): Bacteria > Bacillota > Clostridia > TANB77 > CAG-508 > CAG-269. The sequence continues at coordinate 7,955 of CAJFRV010000029.1, forward strand.
AAGAAGCTTTTTAGGAAGAATGTTATTCTCAGGAGATGAAGCATTAAAGCAAGTAAGAGTATTATCTGGTGGAGAAAAGGTAAGATGTGTATTATCAAAAATGATGTTATCAGGAGCGAACTTCTTAATATTTGATGAGCCAACAAACCATTTAGATATGGAAAGTATTACATCATTAAACGAGGGAATGAAAAGATTTACAGGAAATATTTTATTTACATCACATGACCATGAATTGACACAAACTGTTGCCAATAGAATCATTGATATAAAAGAAAATGGAAAAATTGTTGATAGAGAAGTTACCTACAATGAATACTTAGGAGTAGAATGATTTTGGGGACGGAGCAAAAAATCATCGTTTTCTCCGTTCATTGTCAATCATTAAAAAGGAGATGAGTTTTATGACTAGAGTTGATAAAATAAATTATTATCTAGATATTGCAGAAAGTGTTGCGGAAAGAGGTACTTGTCTTAGAAATAATTATGGTAGTATTATTGTAAAAAATGACGAAATTATTTCAACAGGGTATACAGGAGCACCAAGAGGAAGGAAAAATTGCATGGATTTAGGATATTGCACAAGGCAGAAATATGAAATGCCAAGTGGAAAAGGATTTGAAAGGTGCAGGTCTGTACATAGTGAACAAAATGCAATTATTAGTGCAGCACGAAAAGATATGATTGGTGCTATATTATACTTAGTAGGAATTAATCATAGAAATGGAGAGTATGTAACAGATAATGAGCCATGTTCTTTTTGCAAAAGAATGTTAATAAATGCGGGTATAAAAGAAGTAGTTATGAGAGATGACAAAGTCAAATATCGAATAGCACAAGTACAAGATTGGATTGAACAAGATGATTCGTTAGAATATTGATATTGTGATTCTAAAGTGAATTATGAAGTCTTACATTTTAATCCAAAATTGAATTTTAAGAGATGATTTTTGTAAAAAAGTCATTATAAGCACATAGAGAAAACACAAAATTGCATTATTTTAAAAATAGGGGTAAAAAACAAAGAAAGTGAGTGATTAAGATTCCAAGAATAGCACGTAATTGTTTAGATACCTCTTTTTTTCATGTTATGGTACAAGGTATTAACAAAGAATATATATTTAAAAATAATCGATATATAAAGAGATATTTACAACTAATGAAAGAAAAATTAAATAGAGAAGAACTAGAAATGATAGCATATTGTATAATGAATAATCATGCACATATATTAGTAAAAACAGAAGATATAAAAAAGTTATCAAAATACATGCAAAAAGTTAATACCATCTATGCACAATATTATAATTATATGGAAGGTAATCGAGTAGGATATGTATTTCGTGATAGATATAAAAGTGAACCAATATTAGATAGAAGGCAATTAATACAATGTGTAAAATACATTCACAGAAATCCAGTAAAAGCAAATATGGTAAAAAATGAACAAGAATATCCATATTCTTCATATCACTATTATGTAACAGGAGAAATTCAAAAAACAAATATATTTGAACATGAAGAGATTGAATATATTTGCAATATGGATTTTATTGATGAAGAAACATTTTTAGATATAGATACAAATATTGAGATGAAAATTGATAATTCCATTTCGGAATTTATTAAAAAAGAGCAAATAAAAGTATTTGAAATATTTGAAAAACGTGATATACTAAAGAAGTTGATAAGATATCTAAAAGAAGTAAAAAAGATAAAATATACAAATATTATGAAAAAATTAGATATTACAAAAGGGACAATGGAAAGATTAAAAAAAAGAATTGAGTAAGAAAATGACATTGAAAACTAGTGATTTCTGATTCGCTTCAAAATCATATTGTTAGTAATGATGATTTTTTGCTCCGTCCCTAAAATCATCAGAAAGGAAATAAAGAATGGATAAAATTATTAATACAATTGCAGAAGAATTAAATATTAAGCCAAAACAAGTAGAGGCTACGATAAAGTTAATTGATGAAGGGAATACCATTCCCTTTATTGCACGTTATAGAAAGGAAGTAACAGGAGGACTAAGTGACGAAATCCTTAGGGATTTAGGAGAAAGATTAACTTATTTAAGAAATCTAGAACAAAGAAAAGAAGAAGTTGTAAAATCAATTGATGAACAAGGAAAGTTGACAGATGAAATTTTACAAGCAATCGCTGTTTGTAAAACATTAGCAGAAGTAGAAGATATTTATAGACCATATAAACAAAAGAAAAAAACAAGAGCGACTGTTGCAAAAGCAAAAGGGTTAGAGCCATTGGCAACTATTATTATCGAACAAAAAGAAACAAAACCAATTCTAGAAATTGCAAAAGAATATGTAAATATTGAATCTTTATCAGAAGAGGATAAAAAGAACAAAGATAAAGTAGTTGCAACTCCAGAAGATGCTGTTCAAGGCGCTTTAGATATTATTGCAGAAGATATTTCTGATAATAGTAAATATAGAAAACAAATCAAAAGAATATGTTACAGAGAAGCAACTATTCAAACAAAGGCAGCAAAGCCAGAAGAAAAATCAAATTATGAAATGTATTATGATTATCAAGAAGCCATAAAATACATACCAAGCCATAGAATCTTAGCAATTAATCGTGGAGAAAAAGAGGAGTTTTTAAAAGTAAAAATTGAAAAGCCAGAAGAAAAAATCTTAGAATATATAGAAAGAGACGTTATAAAAGGTGAAACACAATTTACTGGAATGCTAAAAGATACAATTCTAGACAGTTTCAAAAGATTAATTGAACCATCAATTGATAGAGAAATCCGTTCAGATTTAACAGAAAAGGCAGAAGATAAAGCGATTAAAGTGTTTGGTAAAAATTCAAAACAATTGCTTTTAGGAGCACCAATCAAAGGAAAAACAGTTATGGGATTTGACCCAGCATATAGAACAGGTTGTAAAATTGCAGTTATTGATGAAACAGGGAAATTATTAGATTATACAACTGTATATCCAACAGAACCTCAAAATGATATAGAAGGTGCTAAAAAAGAATTATTGAAATTAATTGAAAAAGATAAAGTAGATATGATAGCCATTGGAAATGGAACAGCATCAAGAGAATCAGAAATGTTTGTAGCAGATATGATAAAAGAAACTTCAAGAAATGTTCATTATGTCATTGTCAGTGAAGCAGGAGCATCTGTATATTCTGCATCAAAATTAGCAACAGAAGAATATCCAGATATCAATGTATCTATTAGAGGCGCCATTTCTATTGCCAGACGTTTACAAGATCCATTAGCAGAATTAGTAAAAATAGATCCAAAAGCTATTGGAGTTGGACAATATCAACATGATGTTAATCAAAAGAAATTACAAGAAAGCTTAACAGGTGTGGTAGAGGATAGTGTTAATAAAGTAGGTGTTGATGTAAATACAGCGACGCCATCATTACTTTCATATGTTTCAGGAATTAATAATACGATTGCAAAAAATATTGTAAAATACAGAGATGAAAATGGAAAATTAAAAAACAGAAAAGAGTTATTAAAAGTTCCTAAGCTTGGAAAAGTAGCATTTGAACAATGTGCAGGATTTTTAAGAATATTTGATGGAGATAATCCACTAGAAGTTACAGCCGTTCATCCAGAAAGCTATGAACCAACAGAAAAATTATTAAATCAATTAGGGTTTGACAAAAATGATTTAAAAGACAAAGAAAAATTAGAAAATTTAAGAACAAAACTAAAAAGTGTAAATGTACAAGAAATGGCTAAAGAACTAAACATTGGTGAAATGACATTAGCAGACATTATAGAAGAATTGTCAAAACCGGGAAGAGATCCTAGAGAAGATATGCCAAAACCAATATTAAGAAGTGATGTTTTAAAGTTAGATGATTTAAAAGAAGGAATGGTATTAACAGGGACAGTAAGAAATGTCATTGACTTTGGAGCTTTTGTTGATATTGGTGTAAAACATGATGGGCTTGTACATATTTCAGAAATGAGTGATAAATTTATAAAAAATCCATCAGATATTGTTTCAGTAGGAGATATTGTAAAAGTAAAAGTAATTAAAATTGATAAAGAAAGGCAAAAAGTAGGACTTTCTATGAAAGTTTAGATATTCATTTGTCCAATTGGGACGTTTCTGTTTGGACATTTAAAATATAATTTAGCATAAAAAATAATATATAGTAAAAATTTATGAAATGACGAATGTGAATGAAATCATATTAGAAAAAATTAATGTATCTAATAGGAGAATCTCAAACTCTGCTTTGAGAGGTGCCTATTGTAATAAATTTTTACTATATATTATTTTTATTTATTGTATAATTAGAAATGTCCAAACAGAAACATCCCAATTGGACATTTTACCCTTTATATTTTTCTTGTATTTCTCTTATTTCATCATAATGATTTTTTAAAATATCTAGGAATAAATCATCTAATTCAGGGTCAAATTGAGTTCCTTTACATCTTTCAAATTCAGAAATAATAGTATCTATGCTTAAGGAATCACGATAAGCCCTTCTAGAAGCCATAGCATCAAAACTATCAGCGATAGCTGCGATTCTTGCTAAATATGGTATATTTTCTCCAGCAAGTTTTCCCGGATATCCTGTTCCATCATATTTTTCATGATGATGTTCTACAATTGGCAATATATCATTAAATATAGAAGCATTTGATAAAATATGAACGCCAATATTTGGATGTTGCTTTATTTGAGAATATTCTTCATCTGTTAGTCTAGAGTCCTTTAATAAAATACTGTCAGGAACTCCAATTTTTCCAATGTCGTGAAATAATCCTCCAATTTCTAAATTTCTTAAATCTTCACTAGAAAGTCCTAGCTTTTTTCCCATCAAAACAGAATAAGCAGCAACTCTATCAGAATGGCCTCTTGTATATACATCTTTTGCTTCGATTGTATAACGCAATGTTTTTATGGATTCTAAATATGCTTGTTCTAATTTTTCGTAGGTATCTGATAATTTGGCATTAATTTCTTTAATTTCATTCATTTGTTTAATAGATTTTATTCCAGATTCGATCAATAATAATAATTGATCGAATTTATCACCTTTTTCACAATATCCTTGAATGTCCAGTCTTCTAATTGTTTCTAAAGGTGGAGCTAAATCTTTGTGACCAGTTAATAGTAAAATGTATAAATCTTTGTTAAATTTTCTGATTTCTTCAACAACTTGATCTCCATGAAAAGGTGTCATAATAAAGTCTAAAATCATTAAATCAAAATGTTCTTCTTTAACCAATTGGATAGCTTCTTGTGGATCAGTGATACCTGTGAAATCATATCCAGAACGTTTTAGAAATATAGATAAAGAGTCAACAATACCTTCTTCATCATCTACTGCAATAATTCTGTAAGTATTATTTTCTATATTTTCTGCACCTTGTAAATGCTTTCTCATAGTAAACCTCTCTTAATATTAATTTTTTATTATTATATTAATAAAAAAAATAAAAATCAAGCATTTTTATAACATTTTATGTCTAATTTACTTGATTTTTCATATGATTTTGTAGATTAAGAATTTCATAAATTTAAAGAAATCTCACTAAAAATACAATCAAAAAGAACATTTTTATATGTGAAAAATGTTCTTTCTTTTTAACATATATTTACTTATAATGGCAATATAATCGTAAATGTTGTACCTTTTCCTTCTTCTGACTCAAATGTAATATCACCATTGAAATGAGCTTTTATGGTAGAGTAAGACATATACAAACCTAAACCTGTGCCATTTTTTCCTTTAGTTGTAATCATTTCTTTAAATAATTTATCTTTTACTTTTTCTGACATACCACTAGCATAATCTTTTATATGAATAAGAACATGGTTATCTTTCGTTTCTAAAATTAAATCAATATTTTTATTTGTTTTACCATTATAAGCTTGGATAGAATTTGAAATCATATTATTAATTACCTGTACGAGGCTGTTGATATCACCATTTATAGTAGTATGTTCGTCTGTTTTCATTGAAATATTTAAATAGATAATAGCATTTTTTAATTCATGTTTCATTAAAATATTTACTCGTTTTACTAATTCATCAAGTGTAAAATGAACAGAATCTGCTTCGGATAATGTTACGGCTTGTCCCTTAACGGCAGTTATGATATCTGACATATATTCAGTATAATCCTTAATTTTTGAAATCCATTCTGACATATCTTTGGCAATATCATGATGATCTTGCGAAGTTACATCAGGATCATCAATAGATTCATCGTATTCTTTGATTAAACCGGTTAGTCCTTCTAAAGATCCAGAGATAGACATAATAGGTGTTTTCAAATTGTGTGCAATTCCCCCAATCAGTTGACCAAGTGATGCTAGACGTTCACTTTCCATTAAGGTTTCTTGGCTACTGTGCAATTGATCTACATAGGTTTTTGTTAATTTTTGAATCTCATTAAATGAAGCAGTCAAATCACCAATTTCATCATTAGAAGTAATTGGAAGATTATTTGCATAAACAATATCATCAGAGTCAGAAATATGCTTCATTCCATCAATAACACTATTAATATCATTACTTAGATCTTTTCCGATATAAAAGATAAATAAAGAATTAATAATGATTAAAAGACCAGCGATTAATATGAAAGGAACAATAAAAGTATTAGCAAATACAAAGTATCGAATTCCTACATAACATTCACCTTTATCGGTATTAATTTTTACTAAAGCACCTTCTATATTTTGTCCATAATATTCATATGTATAACCTTCTGTTTCGTCATAAAAATTTAGAGCATATTTAATAAAGAAGTCATTTAATTTTTGTGGAGAATAATAAATTTCACCTGTAGAAGCGGACATGATTAGCGCATGATCTCCTTGGGATTTAAATTCTATAGAATTTAAGGTGTTCTCTACATCTGATATATTATAGACAGTTTCTTCATTAAAATGAGATAATAGCTCTTGTCTATAGAAATGATATAATAATTCTCCTTTTTCTTTTGTCATTAATGCCATAGAAATTAACAAAATTAGGACAAAAGAATATAAAAATGAAGGCAATATTTGTATTAATAATTTATTGTAAAGAGGTAATCGAATGCCGGTAGCTTCATTTTTAACTAATTTTGCTGTAGCAATTAATCTATTAGAAAAGAATTTTTTGTTAAGCATATAAGAAAAAATAGCAAAAACAGCAGAAAATGAAAATACAACAGTTGTAATTCTTATTACTAATTCTGCTTCTGTATTAAATGCAAACAGTAGTGTAGCAATAATAATTGAAGGTACAAATAATTCTAATAAAAGCATTACATAAGGATAATTGAAAGACTTTTTCCTTAAAGTTTCAATATATTCTTTTGAAGAATTTTTTAATTTATCGTCAGAAAGAGATAATTTACTATATATAAATCTTAAAGCAATATATAGTAAGATTAGTAAAATAGATATAATGATGATAAATTGTGTTGTATATTTTATACCAACAATTTCCATTTGAAAACTGTTGTCTATTGAATTTGGCGGATAATTTAAAACAAAAGGTAGTACAAAATATAAAACTGCCGCAATCATAGCAAATATTAAAGTATTTACAAATGCTAGTTTTTTCTCATTATCAATATTAAAAATTTTAATAGTTTTCATCTTATGTTTCCTCCTAACTATGTTTTTCTTTAAGGTATATTAAAATTTTATGAATATATTCAGATGTTATTTTTGGCCAATCCAAATTTAAAGAGTTTAGAACTGATGAAGTTTTTTCATTATGGAATGTAATAATATTTTTATTATGTATGTTTCGGATGTAGGCAGTAATTCCAAAATAGTTAGACTTTGCATTTATTAAAGCAACCTTAAAATCATTAATAGAACATGGTTTTATGGAAAGACCAGAATCAGATAACATATTGATTAATTCATTACCTGATATATAGTAATTGTTGTATAAATGGTATATTTCTAAATTATGCTGTTGATGTTGCATTAATTGTACAATAAAATTTGCACAAAAATCTACAGGGGAAAATTCAAAATTAAAATGATAAAGTTCTTTTGGAAAAATTCCTAAATTGATAAAGGCATCTAATCTATTTAAGAAAGCATTATCAGCAAAATTTTCTTGAAAAACACCATCGAAATAGCGATTGGTAATAGTACCCAATCTATAAATACTTGCTATTAAATCTTCATTTTTACATGCTTCCACAATTGCTTTTTCTGCTTCAAATTTACTTCTTACATATACATTTTCACGAAAAGATTGACCTATATACAAATCATCCTCTGTAAAATCACCAGAAGGTGTTTTAACAAGCCCATGTCCAGAAACAGACATCGTTGAAATATAATGTAAAGGAATTTGAAACTTTTTGCAAAAAGCAATCATACTTTTAGTAGAAGTTACATTTGTTTTATTAAATAGTTCATAATTTCCATAATGCTTTACTAAAGCGGCTGTATCAATAACACAATCACATTTATTTCCTAAAAGATTATATAATTCATCATTTAATCCAAATTTGCCATCTAAAATATTTCCTTCTATTACCTTGATTCTATATAAATATTGTTCTATATCTAAATCAGAAAAATAGAATTGGAATTTCCTAATAAGTCTTGATAAAGGATTTATAGCATCTTTTTTTCTTATAATACAAAATATTTTACTATGTGTTGTTGTTAATAAATAATATAAGATATGCATTCCTAAAAAACCAGTTGCACCAAAAAGAATAATGTTCTTAAGGTCAAAAGAAATATGAATAGGCTTTCTAATTTCTTTTACGATAGGCATTTCCTCAAGAAAAGCAGAAGTGTTATTTGGTTGATCAATTAAGAGAAAATCGGCAAGTTTTCTAATTGTTGGATATTCATAAAAATTCTGTGTGTTAATTGAAATTCCTTTACTATATAATATGGACTGTGCCTTTATTAATAAAAGAGAATCTACATAATAATCAAAGAAATTATCTTCTACACTAATTGGATTTTTTAGCTCTAATAAGCTAGTAAATAATTCCTGCAAGGTTTTCTCTAATGGATTTTGTGGCTTAACATATTTGGTATGATTCTTTTTTGGTAAAGGAAGTGCAGATTTATCTATTTTTCCGTTAATTGTCAAAGGAAGCTTGTCTAATCTAACAAAGTAGGTTGGTATCATATATGTAGGCAAATTCTTTTTTAGAAAGTCAGATAAATTTTCTATTTCATGATCAGATACGTAATAAGCGCAAAGTAATTTATGCCCAGAAATTTCAAATAGAGAAACATATACATCTTTAATAGATGAATGTGTAAGTAAAGCAGATTGAATTTCTCCTAGTTCAATTCTATAGCCATTTAATTTGACTTGAAAATCACTACGCCCTAAATATTCCATAATTCCGTTAGGATGTAATATTGCCAAATCTCCTGTTTTATATAATTTGTGTGGTGGATAGAAAGGATTATTCAAGAATCTTTCATCAGTTTTTTTATTGTCAGTGTATCCTAAAGCTAAACAATCCCCACTAATATACATTTCTCCAATACTACCTAATGGAGTCAATTCTAAGTCATTATTTAATAGTAGAATCTGTGTATGATCAATCGGATAACCAATTGGGACAGATGTATAGGCATCGTTTGCATTATATTCGTAAATCATACAACCAACAGTAGCTTCTGTTGGTCCATATTCATTATAAATATGGATTGGATGAGAAAATAGAGATGTGATTTTTTCGCACATTTCTTTTGTTAAAATATCTCCGCCCAAAATAAATTTGCAAATAGCACTATTTGTCAAATCAAGATCTTGCAATAAAGTAAAATGTCCGGGGGGTTAGCTTTATAATTTGAACTTTATTATCTGTAATAATTTCTTTTAAAAGTAGTTCAGGATTGCTGTTTTGATAAATATAAATAGTGTTTCCTGAGCATAGTGGTGCATAAATGGATGTTACTGTTAAATCAAATGCAACAGAAGAAAACAATGGGAAATTTGTTTCTTCATTGTGTACATATTGTTTTATAGCCCATGTAATATAATTACTTAAACTTTTATGTGAGACTTTAACACCTTTTGGCTTTCCAGTTGAACCAGAGGTATATATAATATAGGCTAAATCATCTTCTTTTAAGTTATAATGTAAATCTTCAGTAAAATCATTATAAGCAAAATCTTTTAAATCAATTTTTATTAATATATTTTTATCTAAATTAATATCAGATAAAGCATTAGAATGAGTTAATATTAACTTTGCTTTACTATTATTTACGATATATTCAATTCTATCAGCAGGATATTGAATATCAATGGGAATATAACACACACCTAATTTTTGAGTGGCCAAAATGCTAGCAACAAATTCAATAGAATCTGAAAATGCTAAACAAACAATGTCACCTGAATCAATAGCATGTGTTTTTAATATTTGCGCAATTTCATTTGCTAGCTGATCTAATTGTTTATATGTAAGAGATGTATCTTTATAGGAAATTGCTAATTTATTTGGTGTTTGATTTACATGTTTTTTAAATAATTCATAAACAGAAACAAATGTATCTGTCGTCCTATGCGAATGATTATATTTTTCTAAAATGAATGCTTTCTCTTGAGGAGAAACAATTTCAAGCTCTTTGATTTTTATTTCTGGATTCATGATAATTTGTTTTATTATTTGCATGAAGCGTTCATGCAAAAGGGTTATATCTTCCATTGTAAATAAATCTTTTTTAAAATCATAATAAATATTAATCATTCCCGTATCATCGATATCATATAAATGAATATCTAAATTATTAACAACACAATGGTTAAATAGCCATTTACAAGAATAAGGAACACTAGAAGATGTTCTATGGTTTCTTGCATTTTGGTAAGATAAACAAACATCATAAAGATTTTTAGATATATTAAATTTTTTTCTAATCGTATCTAATAAAAGTTGATAAGGGTATCTTTGATTTCTAAACACAGAAAGTTCTTGTTTAGAAATAGCATTAATAAAATCTATGCAAGTTAATTCTTTATTGATTTCCATACGGAAAGGAATTGTACTAATGTACATACCTGTTGTATTTTTTTCTTTGAAATTAGTTCTGTTTAATATAGGTGTTCCTACAGTAGAAGAACTAGTGTTATTTATTTTAGATAAATATATATGTACAACAGCCATAAAAAATGAAAATAAAGAAGTTTTATGTTTATTACAGAAAGAGACTAGAGTATTGGTTTCATCTTTTGAAAGTGTAACACTTTTTCTAATGGCTTCATAAGAACTAGATTGAAAATCTTTTAAATATGAAAATTCCAAACTGTCAAATTGTTTTTCCCAAAAATCTTTTGCACGCTCGAATTTAGAGCTTTTTATATATGTTTGTTCCTCTTCTATAAAGTCAATATAAGAGCTGTTTATCGTATGTTCTATAGGAGAGTTTTGGATAATAGAAGTATAATAAGACATAATTTGGTCAATTAATAAGCTCATAGTCCAAGCATCAGAAATAATATGATGTAGATTAGCTATAAAGCCACCAGTATCATCTGAATTTTTAAAAATGACAAAACGATATAAGTCACTATTTAAAAGTGTAAAAGGTTTTGAAATAACAAGTTCTTCAAGTTTTGACAAAGGACATTGGTTTGTTATAGTTACTTTTTCAATGTCAACAAAAGAATAGTTCTTTATAAATTGCTTAATTTTAGAACTATCTTCAAATAGATGAATTCTTACAGAATCGTTATTTTTTATAAATAAATTGATAGCTTTTTCCAAAGCATCTATATTGATTTTTTCAGCAATAGATAATGTTCCACATATATTTGATACAGAAGTATTTTTGTTAAATTGCTCAGTTAATAAGATTGATTTTTGTGGATTTGTTAATTCATAGTTTAAATTCTTCATATAAACATCACCTTAAAAAATTTTGTTATGATGATTATACATATAAAAAATAAAAAAATCAAATTATTCTACAAAATAACCTATAATCATTTAATTTTTAGTTATCATTCAGTGTTCTATTTGGCAAATACATATATAATATATTTTTCGCTATCCCAACACTTTACATATTGTAAATAAATCAGTTCCTGCAAGCAGTCATTGATTTATAAACAATATGTATCGTGTCGGTCCCCCCGAAACTCGCTTAAAATATATTATATATGTATTTGCCAAATAGAACACTGAATCGTAACAATTTTTAAGTGTTAGTATTGAAAAATCATATAAATAGAGGTAAAATGAAGAAAGAATGGGAGGGATCGTATGGGAGATAATGAAAATAGAAAGGTTTATGAGCCTAGAATTGTAAAAAATTATAGAGAAATGATAGAATATTCTGTAAAAAATTATGCAGATAAAGTAGCTTATAAATATAAGAAAAATGGAGATTTAAAACATGTAGAATATGTAGAAAAAACATATGAACAAGTAGGTAAAGACATTAAGGCATTTGCAACAGAATTATTAAATAAAGGATTAGAAAACAGAAAGATTGTAGTTATCGGAAATAATCGATATGAATGGTGTATTAGTTATCTAGCAGTAACAAGCGCTAATATGATTATTGTCCCATTAGATAAAGCACTTCCAAATAATGAGATAGAAAATTTAGTAATAAGAAGTGAAGCAGAAGTTGCTATTTTTGATAAAAAATATATAGAAGTCATGAAAAAGTTAAAAAAAGATACAAATGCAAATTTAAAAATGCTAATTTGTATGGATAATATAAAAGATAATGATGTAGAAAATTTTTCACAATTATTGCAAAAGGGTAAAGAATTATTAAAAAATGACGACAACCGCTATGAAAAAGTAAAAGTGAATCCCGAGAAAATGTCTATTATGCTATTTACCTCAGGGACAACAAATGTACCCAAAGCAGTTATGTTATCTCAAAAAAATATATGTGCCAATTTATCAGACTTTGCATCTTGGGTAAAACTATATCCAACAGATACTTTACTATCTTTTTTACCAATTCATCATACATTTGAATGTACAGTTACATTTCTTTATGGATTTTATAGTGGATGTACAGTCGCTTTTTGCGATGGATTAAAGTATATTCAAAAAAATCTTGTAGAATATAAAGTTTCTGTATTTGTTGCAGTTCCATTAGTTTTAGAAACAATGTATAAAAAAGTACAAAAAGCAATTCATGACCAAGGAAAAGAAAAATTGATTAGTACTATGGTAAAAATATCGAATAGCTTACTAAAATGTAAAATTGATTTAAGGAAAGTAATATTTAAAAAAATATTAGATAACTTAGGTGGAAATATTCGCTTAGTATTATATGGTGCAGCACCTATGAATAAAGAAACGATTGTAGGATTTAATAATTTCGGAATAGAATTAGTACAAGGATATGGATTGACAGAAACTTCACCAGTTATTGCAGCAGAAACAGATAAAGAGAAAAAACCGGGAGCTGTGGGATTAGCACTTCCAAGTTTAAATGTAAAAATTGATCATCCAGATGAAAATGGAGAAGGAGAAATCCTAGTAAAAGGTCCTAGTGTTATGATAGGATATTATCACAATGATGAAGAAAATCAGAAAGCATTTATAGATGGATGGTTTAGAACTGGAGACTACGGATATATAACAGAAGATGGATTTATTTATGTAACAGGTAGAAAAAAAGATATTATTGTTTTACAAAATGGGAAAAACGTATATCCACAAGAAATTGAATTTTTAATTAACAAACTTCCATATGTAACAGAATCTTTGGTATATCAAAGGGGTAAAGATAAAACAGATACTATGTTATGTGCAAAAATTGTTTATGATAAAGATTTAATAAAAGAAAAATTAGGTGAAAAAACAGAAAAAGAATATCAAGAATTGATTTGGGAGAAAATAAAAGAGATTAATCAACAATTGCCTGTATTTAAACATATTAAAAAAATATCTATTACAACAGAACCACTAATAAAAACAACAACACAAAAAGTAAAACGTTATGAGGAATTGAAAAGAGTTTAAAGAAAGAGTATATATATTACTTTATATCTTGTAGTATATATACTTCTTTTTTATTGTATAGGAAAAAATCGATATAAATTTTTTATTAACATTTGAAAACTCAAATTATAGAAAAGATTAAAAAATATAAAAATGTTCATACTATTTTTGAGGTGATTTTATTGAGAAAGACTAAAAAAAGAAAAAATAGTGGTAAGAAAATTATCATCACAATGATTATATTGATAATGATATGGTTATTAGGATTTTATTTATATGTTACATATAAAAATATAGAAATATATGATTCAAATTATACTGCACAAAAGACAAAATCCACAATAGAAGAACAAACTGTGGAAAAGGTAGAAGAAAAAAGTGAGACAGTGGCAGATGTTATTGAAGAAACAGTAGAAAGTGTGGTAGGAATATCTAAGTTAAAAAATGCAGGGAATTCTATTTTTTCAAATAATACAGAAAGTCAGTTAGGACTAGGAACGGGCGTAATTGTTACAGAAAATGGGTATATTTTAAGTAATGAACATGTAACAGGAGCTAAATACAGTAAATGTTATATTACATTAGAAAATGGTAACAATTATGAAGGGACTGTTGTATGGAGTGATTCTAATATAGATTTATCTATTGTAAAAATAGAAGCAAATAATTTAAAATATGTAACATTAGCAGATTCAGACAATATAAAAATAGGAGAAAATGTATATGCAATAGGTAATCCTATTGGATTTGAATTTAGAAGAACAGTTACATCAGGAATCATTAGTGCAAAAAATAGAACAATAAAGTTAGAAGAAGAGGAAAAAGTATCTTATATGACAAATCTAATTCAAACAGATGCAACTATTAATCCGGGAAATAGTGGAGGACCATTAATTTATCCAAATGGGCAGGTTATTGGTATTAATACAGTAAAAATATCATCAGCAGAAGGAATAGGATTTGCTATACCGATAAGTATTGTAAAACCAATCATTGAAAGTTACAAAAACACAGGAGAATTTCAAGAAGCAAAAATTGGTATGTATGCTTATGATTCAGAAGTAATTCCTTATTTGGAAACAGGAACAAGTAATCGATTTCAAGAAGGAATATATGTAACAGAAGTAACTAAAAATGGTCCAGCAGAAACAGCAGGAATAAAAGAAAGCGATATTATTACACAAATAGATGGTACACAATTAAAAACAATGAATGATTTAAGGGAGTATATATATACGAAAAAACCAAATGATGAAGTAACATTAAAAGTTATTAGAGGGAAAATAAATAGAGAAATTGTTGTGAAATTGGGGAGATAGTTCTTATAATTGTCCAATTGGGGACGTTTCTATTTGGGACATTTTTAGTCATTAATCAATTAAAATAATATATAGTAAAATTTATTACATTCCTCGGTTAACATTACATCATAAAGAAAAACTAAATATATCTAATAGGCACCTCTCTAGTATACTGAGATTCTCCTATTAGATATATTAATTTTTTCTAATATGATTTCATTCACATTCGTCATTTTATAAATTTTACTATATATTATTTTTTTAACAAAAATTTTTAAAATGTCCCAAATAGAAACGTCCCCAATTGGACAGTTAACTGGATACTTAAACTATTTCTACTCTGTTAAAAATTCTTCCATAAGATCAAATTTTCTAGAGTAATCCATAGTTTCTTTATTAGAAAGATAAACTTCAGAAGAATTTGCTTTTAAAAATTCAATAATTTCATATACATCTATCCAAATTTCATTTGGACTATCTACTTGTGATTCATGAAATATAAGTTGCATGCCAAAATGTAAATGAGCAACATTAATATTATTAACATTTTCTTTTATGCTATATCCGGTCATTCCTAAGTAACCAATAACATCTCCAGCTTTTATAGTATCACCTTTTTCTAATCCTGCTACATATGGATGGTCTTTTCGTAGATGAGCATAATAATAATATCGTTTCCCGTCAAAACTTCTAATTCCAATACGCCAACCACCATATTGATTCCATCCAAGCTGTTCTACAATACCAGATTCAACTGCTATAATAGGAGTGCCAATACTTCCCATCAAATCGTTTCCTAAATGTGTTCTTTTAAAGCCATAAGACCTAGAATTTCCGAAATCTTTATAATGTGTAAAATAATAATTTTTGGCAATTGGTAAAAAAGCTTTTAATCCATATCGATTTTCGAAAACTTTTTCATTATTTTCATTTAACACTTCAATAGAATAATTACCAATAAATCCGCTTAACACAGCAGAATAGGCTTCTAAATAGTAGTCATAGAAAGTTAGAGTTGAAGTAAGATCTTCTATTGTTTTTCCGTTTTTTAAATTTTCTACGATTTTGTTTAAATCACTTGTACGAAAATTCTTAAAATTTCCACCATATATACAAGCTAGGTAAGCTAATAATTCAATCCAATTATAGGTGACTTCTTCATGATTATTATGGGAAGTAATATCCAATTTGGCTGTTAAATTTAAAACATTACTAGGAACTGTGAAATCTACCCATTTTATAAAATCTTCTTCATTATCAGAATTTGTAGGAAGTGTTAGGAGATAATTTGAGTTAAAATAATAAATAAGAGTAGAAGACAGAAAAATAATTAGTGTAAGTAAGAATATTAGAAACACACATCGTATGTGCTTTCTTTTTATATAAATCGATCTCATAGTCAATGAAAACACCTCATAAAAATATATGAAAAGGTAAAGAAAATCATGATGAAATTTATATACAAAATGAGAAATTGAAAATATAGACATATTGTCTAGTTACAATAAAACAGTATTTACTAAAATTAAAAAATGTATTAGAATGGGAAGGTAAAATCAAGAATATAACGAGAAGGGAGAAGAAAAATGAATAGATATATGGAAATAGCAAAACAAAATGCTGAAGAGGGGATAAAAAAGGGAGAAGGAGGTCCATTTGGTGCAGTAATTGTGGATAAAGATGGTAATATTATTTCAAATGGCAATAATCGAGTGATTATGGAAAAAGACCCAACAGCACATGCAGAAATATCGGCAATAAGAGAAGCTTGTAAAAAATTGAATACATATGATTTGTCAGAATATATATTGTATACTTCATGTGAGCCATGTCCAATGTGTTTATCAGCAATCATATGGGCTAATATAAAGAAAGTATATTATGGATGTACAAAAGAAGATGCAGGAAAAATAGGGTTTAGAGATGATATGATATATGAGTATTTAAAAGATGAGAAAAAGGACCTAATACATTTAGAAAAATTGGACAGAGAATCATGCTTAGAAGTGTTTGAAAAATATGAAAAAATGAATGGAATCATTTATTAAAATACATAAAAAGTATTAAAAAAATATGCTTAAATATGTAAAAACATTTATAAAAAAAGTTATACTAATAGTGAGAAAAATGAGAAATCAGAAGGATTTGCAAAGGTGAAGTAAAAAGTCAAAAAGCACAAAAAAATGATATTTTTCGACATTATCTATTTACTTTTTTATTCTGCTGTGTATATAATATAAAAGAAAATAAAGAAAGAGAAAAGATAGAACCGATTTGGCGACCGACTATCTTTTCTCCTGTTACACATACACTAAGTGCATGCTTATTTTTATTATACATACCTTCATGGCGTAAGTCAAGAGAATGCTAAAAAAAATAAATAAAAAATTGGAATACATGTTACTGTTCAGACTAGAAAAATAAAAATATCCTTATTAGCTATATGCTAACAGGGATATTTATATATATATTTGATATTTCGTTGTAAAAATTTCT
>CAJFRV010000030.1 GCA_904419495.1 uncultured Clostridia bacterium
TTAAAAATATTTTTCAAGGGCGATTATCGGATTTTTACCAATATTTAGTTTTCAATGTTCTTTTCATTATTTTTCATGTAACTTTTTACATTATCCTTTTGCTAATGCTATTCTACTATACTAAATGTAAAAAAGCAAGCTACTGCTTGTTTTTTATTGTATAGAAGAATCAACTTTTATCTTGATCCTATGCGAATTTTTATACAACAAGGTTAGGCTTCTTATTAATTCTTTATTTTGACTTGCTTACTTTTCACATTTTTTAATAGTATAATCTTTATGATTTGTATCAATCCTATATAACCAAAGATAGGATATAAAAGACTTACTAAATTTGAAAAACCAATTTTAGAGACCATGATTGAGCTAATACATATAAAAATGGCAAACTGTTTATACGATTTGTTTCCTTTTGATACATTTTCTAAAAAACTTGTGCCTAATGATACACTCGTTGTTAAGATTGAACTTAAAATAATAAAACCATATATATATTCAACAAGTCTTGAAATTTTTGAAACAATGTATACTGCTGGCATTTCTAAATTTTCAATATTTACATCAACTTTTGCTAACATGAAGAAAATAATTAATGATAATATGATAACTAATGTAGTAGTGATAATAGAAATTATTGTATTTTCTTTTTCACTTTCTATCAAATTTCTTAAAGCAATTAATATGGGAATTAATAAAATTGTATTATAACTGCTATACAAAATTCCATCTAAGAACCATTTCCAACTAGAATTTTGTACTACATAATTTGAAACCTCTAAAATATTTGTTAAATCAATAACAATTATCCCAATAATACATAAACTTCCAATTAATATGGGAACAAGAATTTGATTTATCTTTATAAGTCCTGATACATTTTTTAAAAATACAAAAAAACAAATAATTGCTAAAATTATGCTTCCTATTAAACTGTTTAATCCAAATTGCTGTTCAAGATAAGCTCCAAATCCTGCTATCATAATATAGAATGTAACTAAAATAAATATATTGATAATTGTATTAAAAATATCTAACTGTTTTTCATTTTTTATAAATAAATTTAAAAATTCTCTATAATTTTTAATTTCTTTATTTTTACAAATGGAAAACACTTTACAAATAACAATTCCCAATAAAATACTGGAAACTAAAATACCTATCATCCCATTTATTCCATATTGATAGAAAAAAAGATAGATTTCCTGTCCAGATGCAAATCCTGCACCAATTAATGTTCCAATAATTACAAATACAGCTTTACTAATTCTTTTTAACATATTGAACCCTTTTCACATATTTTTAGAGGATACATCTCACTAAGAAATATAAAAATAGAACCTCATAAATAGTTTATGAGGTTCTGATATATTTATTCTTTTTCTATTTTTTTCTTCTTCTCTTTTGCCATACAATTAATCCAATTAAAATAATAACCACTGGCACTGCAAATATAATAACTCTTACAATTGTATCTTGTTGTTCTGTTGCTGTATAAGTTACAGTTCCTGTACTTTTTCTAGCTGTGATATCTTCTTCTCTGTCAGATAAATATGCCAAAGAATTTAATACTAAATCTTTATTATATACCAATTGGATTGCTGCATATTGAGAATTTTCCATTAATTGATAATCTGAAGCAAAGTAATTTTCTCCATAAATAACCAATTTTGATGTTAGTGCTGCTTCTCCTGTTTCTTCATTTTTTTCTGTTATCGTTTTTTCTAACTCTGCTCCTATAACAAATGAACCAGTTTCTTCTCCCTCTTGAGCTGTTGTCGAACTATTATTAAAGTTTGTTCTAAAATATGCATTTTCGCTTGTTGTTGCTAAATCTGTTTTTGTAACATTTAAATCTTCTAGCCCATCTTTATTAATATTGATTTTTGTAGCATTTGCAAATATAACTCCTTCACTATATAGATCTTCTGTTATACTTGAATATCCCAAATTTGGTATAATTAAATCTGGTGAGCCAGATACCATTCTTGATGAATCTGTTTCTCTAATAATTCCAACTTCAAAAGGATTTACACCATATAAAGCTAAAACTTCGTTAACATTTGGTAATTCTGCTGAAGTAGCCATTGCTGCATTTAACCATAAGATGTTTCCACCTCTATTTATATAATTAATAATAGCTGTTTTTGCTACATCATCAAAATCCTTTGATGGTGAAGTAATAACTAATGTATCACAATCATCTGGTACATTTCCTGTTGATAAAATATTTAATGTATCTACTTCTGTAATTTCATTTTCCAAATATACATTTAAATAATACATATTATTATCTAATCTAAAATTGCTATATCCTTCTAGGAAATACACTTTTGGTATATTATCAGTTGTTACAGATAGAATTGCACTTGTTAATTTCTCTTCAGCAATACTAATTGTTTCATATGTTGTACTGTCATATGTTACCAAATCACTTGATGATAATACTTTTGAACGATCTCCACACTCTACAATAATTCCAGTTGTACCATTCTCTATTCCATATTTTTCAACCAAATCTGGTCTATTATCTGCATTTACTGCTTCTGCAACGATTTTTTCATTTGCATTTTTGTATTGTTTAGCAAGTGATAAATCTGCATTATCATCTGAATATCCAACAAAATATATTTTTACATCTTTATCAATATCTTTTACTTTTTCTTTACTTTCATCTGTTAATGTATATAATTTTTCTTGTGTAAAATCTAATGGTGTCAAATCTAAACTTTGCATACCTACATTAATTGCTATAAACACCGTTATAATTAATAAAATTAATATAAATGTCTTGGTGCCATCAATTAACCATTTCTTTTTTATCATTTGAACAAATTTACTTGTTTCTTTATCTTTTTTTACCTTTTTTTCTTTTGGCACTTTTTCCTTTTTTGCCTTTTTTTCTTTTGGCATTTTTTCTTCTTTTATCTTTTCTTCTTTTCCCTTCAACTTACTAACCTCCTTACCTTACACTTTTTCTTCTTTGCATAACAATAATAGTTAACAATATACACATAATGGTAAATGTTACAAATGTTACTGTATCTGCAATATCAATTTGTCCTGATGGAAAATTAGTAAATATATTTATTAATGAAAAATTGGTAAATATATCACTAAAGTTTGGTAAAAACCATGTTAATATAAAAAATCCAACTGTAATAACCCCTGCTACAATCTGATTTTCTGTTATACTTGAAGCTAATAATCCAAATGATATATAGCTCATAGCAAGTAATAAGAATCCTAATAATGTGACAAGAGCAGTTGTTAAATGTGGTGTTCCAAAAAAAGATAATATTCCAAAATACATAAATGTACAAAGCTCTGTAATGACTACTATCAATGTTGCTGATATAAATTTACCTAAAACAATTTTCGTAATACTTATAGGTGATGTTAATAATAATTGTTCTGTTCCCGATTTTCTTTCTTCTGCCAATGTTCTCATAGTAAGAATTGGGGTAATAAAAGTTAATATTGTTGCTCCTGAATAGAATATATATTCAAAATTTGTACTTTGATAATAAAATACATCTGTATAGAAAAATATACTAAACATAATTAAAAATAATCCTATAAAAACATAGCCTACTGGTGAAAAGAAATAGGATTTAAATTCTTTTTTGACAATTGCCCACATTATTTATTTCCTCCTTCTATTAATTTCATAAATGCATCTTCTAATGTTGTATCTGCTTTTTTCATTTCAAATATGGTTATATTTTCTTTTGCAAATTCAGAGAAAACTTTTTTTCTTAAGTCAACATCTTTATCTGCTTCAATTAAATATTGTTTTGTTTTGTCTTCATTTTCTTGAACAAGTTCTATATTTTTTATCTCTTTAATTTTATCTTTGATATTTGCTATTTTATTTTCTGTATCTTCGACTGTAACATAAATACAGTTATTATTATTTACTTTATCCTCTAATTTTTCTGGTGTATCAATTGCTACAATTTTTCCCTTATTGATAATAATTACTTTATTACAAATTTGACTAACTTCTGATAAAATATGAGAGCTTAATATAATGGTATGCGTTTTTCCAAGTTCTTTTATTAAATTCCTTATTTCCGTAATTTGTTTTGGGTCTAGTCCTACTGTTGGCTCATCCAATATTAATATTTTAGGTTCTCCAACTAATGCACCTGCCATACTAACTCTTTGTTTATATCCTCTAGATAAATTTTTTGTTAATTTATTTTCTACTTCTTTCAAACCTGTTTGTTCAATAACTTTTTGTACTTTTTCTTTTCTTATTTTTCTATTTACTTGTTTTAATTCTGCCATATATGTCACAAATTCTTTCACAGTTAAATCTGTATAAAGAGGCACTCCTTCTGGCATATATCCGATTTGTTTTTTTGCTTTTCTAGGCTTTTTTAATGTATTATATCCTTCAATTGTTACTTCTCCCGATGTCTGTTCTATATAACCAGTTAAGATATTCATTGTTGTACTTTTTCCAGCCCCATTAGGTCCTAGTAAGCCTACAATCTCTCCATCATTTATGGAAAAACTAATATCTTCTACGGCTACAGATTTTCCATACTTTTTTGTAACATTTTTTACCTCTATCACAAAAATTCCTCCTTTGATTTTATTTATCATGAACATATTATCATTTATCTTTATTGATGTAAAGAATTTCACAAAAAATTCACATTGTCCTCTTAGGGATACTTGTCTTTGCAAGATTAGATGTCATTTATTTTTTCATAAAATTCTATTTAATAACATATTAATTAGTTAAGAAATGAGGTTTTGTATGAGTATTTTATATCCTTTATTATTATCTTTTACAATCATATTTTTTGCTGAATTAGGGGATAAAACACAAATTATGGTTTTATCTTTTTCTACTAAAAGTAGAATAAAACATATTATATTAGGTATTGCCTTAGGAACATTTCTTAGTCATGGATTAGCTATTCTTTTTGGTAGTCAATTAGGTTCTATATCTAATGAGAATATCTCTTATTATTTAAATTTATTTACTTATATCTCTTTCATCTTATTTGGAATAATAGGATTTATTTCTATGAAAAGAAATTCTTCTTCTGAAACAAATTTTTCAACTGGAAATAAAACTAATCTTATTTCTAAGTTAACGAAGTTAAAGTTAAATTATATATACATTATAGCCTTTTGTATTTTAGTTGGAGAATTAGGTGATAAGACTTTTCTTTCCTCTATTGGTCTTGGTATTCAATATCCTGAATATAAACTTTCTTTAATTATTGGATCTATTTTAGGAATGGTTTGTAGCAACATATTAGCTATTGTTTTTGGAAAACTTTTAAGTATGAAATTTCACCAAAGTATTATAGAAATTATTTCTAATATTTTATTTGTTATTTTTGGTATTGTTGGTTTTATCCTTCATTTTTAATACTTTTCTACAATTTTGAAATATTTGTTTAATTTTTTTACATATTTTTGTTTTTTTGTATAAAATCATTGACACATTACTATATTTGTGCTATTATATGTATTGTTATTTGTCCATGGGTCAGTAGCTCAGTTGGATAGAGCACAGGCCTTCTAAGCCTGGGGTCGGGGGTTCGAACCCCTCCTGGCTCACCAAAAAACAAGAGTTTAAACTCTTGTTTTTTTATTTTATACACTTTTACAAACATCTATCCATTTGTTATAATTTGAAACTTTTTCTAATTCTTCGATTGTTAATTTAATAGCACTATTAGAACTTCCACAGGCAGGATAAATAATTGGAAATCTTTTCAAAGAAGTATCTAAATATACTTGTACGTCTTTTTTTATTCCAAATGGACAAACACCTCCTACTTCATGTCCTATTAATTCTTCAACATTTTCAAATGGTATCATTTTCGCTTTTGTATGAAATTCTGCTTTATATTTTGAATTGTCTATTTTCTTATCTCCTGCAACAACAATTAATATTGGTTTATCCTCTACAATAAAAGATAATGTTTTAGCTATTTCCTCTTCTTTACAATTTACAGCTTTTGCTGCTTCTTCTACAGTTGCTGAAGAAACAGAAAATTCCATAATCTGATTTTCCAATCCATAGGATTTTAAATATTCTTTTGCTTTCATAAGTGACATATGCATTTCACTTCCTAACATTTTTCTTACCATCTCTGTTTTTTACTTAATCTTCAGTCCCATCAATTTTGATAATTCTAATGCTTGAAATTCATTCACAATAATTCCCTTTAAATCTGGAATGTCTACTGTAACTCCATTAAATTCACAAGTAGAAAAATCAATGTCTTTCAATTTTGTTTTAACTAGTTCTATTTTATTTAAATTACATTCTAAAAAAGTTATATTTTTCCATTTTACTTCATTCATACTACTACTTTGTAAATTGGTATCTTCTATTTTAACATCCCTAAAATTTGCTTCTGAAAAATTCATATAAGCAAAATTGCATTCCTTTATATAAGTATTAAAAATATCGGCTTCTATCCATTCACAGCCAGTAAATTTGCAATTAATAAATTCTACTTTATTAAAACCAGCTTTACTAAAGTTTGAATTTGAAAAATCACAATTATTAAATATAATATTGGAAAAATATGCATTTTCGAAATCAGATTGTATACATTTACAAGACTCAAAACTACAATCTTTAAATTCATATTTTTCTGCCTTAATCTTTTCTTCTTCTATATATTTAAATCTTTTTTCTCGTATTTCATATTTCTCATTATTTTCTAATATTTCTTTTTTTAAATCTGCTATTTCTTTTATTTCAAGCAATTCTGGTTTTAGTATCTTCATCTTCTCACCCAATTGTTTCACATTATATAATCGTTTTTCTATATTTCTATTTTACTTATATTTTTATGATTAATCAATATCTTTTTCAATACTTTCCTAATTGCTATCTATACTATTATTGTATTTTTTGTATAAATTCTTCTAATGAAGCTAGTCGATTTATTTCTTCTTTTTCTTTAATTTCACTTGATAAATAATCTATATATTTATCTACTATATCTATCGTTTTATGTTCTAATTCTTTTTTATTAATACTTTTTTGAAGATATTTTCCCAAATTTTTTTCCATAATAGCTGTATTAGATTCTAAATTTTGTAATGTTAAAATTGAAAATTCTTTTACAGAATAATAATCTCCATAACTAATACAAGCTATTATCTTTTTTAAAAAATTTATATATTCTTTATTAGTTATCATCTTTCATTATTTCTCCACCTATTTTTTCTGATGTATAACAAAAAGTTATACATTACGTTTTTCTTATATTATCATTTGCATTTATATTTTTCAAGCTTTTTGAATGTTTTTTAGAATATTTTTCAGTTTTTTTGATTATAGTATTACTGTGTTTTAGATTAGCTGTCAGCTTGTTATACTTGTAATAATACTTTTATTTTATGGAGGAATAAAATGAATTCTGTTTCAAAAAATGAAATTAATAATTCTTTTGGAAAGGTATTAAAAGATTTTAGAGTAAAAAAGGGCTATACTCAAGAAACTATGGCAGAAAAGCTAGGAATTTCTTTAAAATATATTTCTAGAATTGAAAACGGATATAGCGGAATTAAAACCAGAACTTTGATTAACTATATGAATATTTTAGGTATTACTCCAAATACGATTTTCAAAGATTTTATAATAAATAAAGATATTATAGAACAAATAGAAATCTGTGAAAAATTAAATCAACTATCTGAGGATAAAATTAATTTTGTAAATAATATGATTGACTTATTAATTGATTTTGATAAATAGAAAAAATTTATCTAGTTAAAGTGTTTGTATATAAAAAATACACCTTACATGTTAAATAAAACATGTAAGGTGTATTTTTATGCATTCCAAAATGCTTTATAAGTTTTATATGCAGCATAAACATCATATTTACTTGTTACTTCATAAGGTGCATGCATTGATAGTACAGGAACACCACAATCAATAACATCTGCTCCCTTGTTAGCAATGATATAGGCAATTGTTCCGCCTCCTCCAATATCTACTTTTCCAAGTTCTGCAATTTGATATTGAATTCCATCATTTTCTAAAATATTTCTTACCCATGCCACATATTCTGCATTGGCATCAGAAGCACCTGATTTTCCTCTAGCTCCCGTATATTTATTTAAACTAATTCCTTTTCCTAAAAATCCTGCATTTGTTTTATCTGAAACAGATGCATAAATTGGATCAAAACCTGCATCTACATCTGAAGATAACATTTTTGAAAAACAAAATACTTTGTCTAAAAGATTTGGTTTATTTACTTCTAATTTATTCAAGATTTCTGATATAAAGAAATCAAACATATGTGATTCCATTCCTGTATTTCCCATACTTCCAATTTCTTCTTTATCAGATAATATACATACTGCTGTATTTTTTACATTTTCTAATTCCATCATTGCAACAAGTGATGTATATGCACATACTTTATCATCTTGGCCATATGCTGCTACCATACTTTCATCAAGTCCTAAACTTCTAGCTTTAAAAGCTGGTACTAATTCTATTTCTGAACTTGTTAAATCTGCTTCTGTAATACCATATTTTTGATTTAATATATTTAAAATATTTAGTTTTACTTGATCTTTTCCTTTTTCTCCATAAGGAATACTTCCTATTAAAAGATTTAAATCTTCTCCATCAATTCCATTCTTTAATTTTTTCTCCATTTGCTCTTGTGCTAGATGTGGTAATAAATCTGTGATAGTAAAAATTGGATCATTTTCATCTTCTCCTATGCAAATATCCATCTTTTCTCCATTTGTTTTTACAATCGTACCGTGAATACTAAGTGGAATTGTTGTCCACTGATATTTTTTAATTCCACCATAATAATGTGTTTTGAAATATGCCATTTCTGTATCTTCATATAAAGGATTTGGCTTTAAGTCTAGTCTTGGTGAATCTACATGTGAGCCAATAATATGTAATCCTTTTTCAATACTTTCTGTTCCAATAATAGCTAGATACATACTTTTATTTCTATTTATAAAATATATTTTATCTCCTGCTTTCAAAGTCTTAAACTCCATGATGTCTCTGAATCCATTTTGATCAGCAAGTTTTCTTGCCATTTTTACAAATTCTCTTTCTGTTTTGGCATGATTTAAGAAATCCATGTACCCTTTTGAAAAATTAAATATATTTTTCTTTTCTTCATCACTCGCAATTTTCCATCCATTCTCTTTTTTATCAAAAAGTTTTTCTCTTAATTCTTCACTCATATCTATCCCTCCTACATATTCTTTCTTCTGTTTGACAGTATATCATTATATCATTTATTTTTCCACTATTTTTATAATTTATTCCAAAAATCTGGTTATACTATATTTAATATATTATACAGAAAGGTGGAATTTTATGAATTCTTTATGGATAGATTCTGTAGATGAATTATCAAAATTTGAAACATTAGACAAAAATTTAGAAGCA
The DNA here is from genome assembly GCA_904419495.1 of uncultured Clostridia bacterium. Classification (GTDB taxonomy): domain Bacteria; phylum Bacillota; class Clostridia; order TANB77; family CAG-508; genus CAG-269. The sequence goes on from CAJFRV010000030.1 coordinate 9,425, forward strand.
GATATTTGTATTATTGGTGCCGGTATTTTCGGTATGACTTGTGGGTATTATTTAAGTCATCTAGGTTTTAAGGTAATTTTAATTGATAAAAATTATTTAGGCGGTACTACTTGTTTTACTACAGGTAAAGTCACAAGCCAACATGGCTTATTTTATTCTTATCTTAACACTTCTTATGATATGCATTTTGCTAAGGATTATTTAGAAGCAAATGAAAAAGCAATCAAAAATATTCAAGATATTATTAATAAAGAGCAGATTGATTGTGATTTTGAACATCAGAATAGTTATATATATACAACCAAAAAAGAAGAAATTGATTTGTTAAAAAAAGAACAAAAAGTTTTGGAAAGTTTAGGTTATCAGGCTGAATTAACTAGCCATGTTTCTTTACCATTTCAAGTTGAAACTGCTTTATGTTTTAAAAATCAAGCAAAATTTAATCCTTTAAAATATATCTTAGGATTAGCAAAAACAATTCTTCAAAAAAATGGACAAATTTATACAAACACCATTGCTGTTGATATTGAGAAAGATAAAAAAAATTATGTAGTTTATACAGACAATGGTAATATGATAAAAACCAAACATGTCATTATGGCTACACGCTATCCATTTATGAATGTTCCCGGTTTTTATTTTTCAAAATTATATCAATCTACTTCTTATATTATTGCCATAGATACAAAAAAAGAATTATTGAAAGATATGTATATTAATATTTCTTCTCCTATTTATTCTTTTAGAACTGCAAAATTCAATGGAAAAGATATTTTACTTTTAGCAAGTGGAAATTCTAAAACTGGTCATGATACTTCACATGAAGATCCTTATGTTGCCTTAACAAATTTTGCTAAACAATATTATCCTGATTGTAATGTTTTATATAAGTGGAGTAGTGAAGATTGTATCTCTTTAGATAAACTTCCATATATTGGTAAATATTCTAATTTATTACCAAACGTATATGTAGGAACTGGTTTTAAAAAATGGGGAATGACTCTTTCTAATGTTGCTGCTAATTTGATCGTTGATGAAATTTGTGAAAGAGAAAATCCATATACCTATTTATTTGATTCTACAAGATTTGGTTTATTTAAAAACTTTGATGAGGTTAAAAATATGGTAGTTGATTCTACTAATTCTTTATTACTCAACAAATTAAAATCATCAAATAGTTCTATTGAGAATATAAAACCAGATTGTGGAGATATTATTGAAATTGATGGAAAAAAAGTTGGAATCTATAGAGATAAAGAAAAACAAATTCATGCCATTAATCCAATTTGTACACATTTAGGTTGTTTACTTACTTGGAATAATATTGATAAAACTTGGGATTGTCCTTGCCATGGTTCTCGTTATGATTGTTATGGAAAAAATCTGTATGGTCCCGCTTTTAAAGATTTAGAAATTTATGAATAATCACATTAAATTTTGTAGCTTTTTCCTTAAATATTGTTTTGTAATATTTTATAGAAATTTGTTGTTTTTTGTGTTTTTTTATTGACTTGTTTTCTTTTATTTGCTACAATACCAATAATAAATCATATATTTATATATCGATTTATAAATTATTTTTTGTTTATTGAACTAGATTTCTCCTATAACAGTAATCTAGTTCTTTTTTTGTTTAAAAATTTAAAATTATAATACATGAAACATTACAAAATCTAGATAAAATCAATTTTTTCTATACAATAACAAAAAGGATAATGCCCTAAACATTATCCTTCATTTTTATGATTTCTTTTTTCTAATTTATATATAATAAAAGATAAAATAACACCTAATGTAGCTGTAATCAATTGTGTTGTACTCATAGCTGTTTGTAAATTTGAAACTAATTTTTCTGGAAAAACACCAAAGGCATTTAAAATTCCGAAAAATGCAAATATGATGGCTACTTTTACAACCACACCCACAATTCCAGCTAGGAAGTAATGTTTATTTTTTCCTAACATGATAAATTTGTAAGCATATACTAATGCAAAGTTTCCTACCCATATTGCTGGTATCATGTATACCATGTATGTAGAAGCTGTTCCAAATACATATCCACTTAATATTGTAGAAATACTTGGCATTGTTACAACTCCAAGAATTTTAGCCCAACCTTTTAAATTAATAGCTGTTGTGACTAAAGCCATATTTACAATTGTTCCAATAATTAATTGGGAATTACTTGCTATTACACTTGTTGCTCCAAATACCTTTGTAATAAGCTGTCCTAAAAATGTTGGAACTAATAAGGCAATTAAAAATATAATGATTGTTTGTGCTATGTCAGCACCTTTTGAAAATTGAGTTATTCTTTTATTAATAACACTTTCATTCTCCATTTTAAACTCCTCCTTTTATAGAAATAGAGCTTTAAAATAAGAATATATCTTTACTATACATTAGAATAAATCACTTTACTCGTAATTCCAGAAAGTTTACCTATTTTTCCTGATAAAGTATTTATTTCATCTTGTGGTGCGTCTACGATAATATTAATAATATTGATAGATTTTTTAGGATACGGCATACCCATTCTTCCAATAATCCATTTTGAATAGTCATGTAAAATAGAGTTTAATTTATCTACTTCGTCCTTTTTTTCTAATATTATTCCTATTATGGCAACCCTTGTATCCATGATTTCCCCCTAAATATGATGTTCATACTTCTACTTCAATAACATTTTAGTATCAGAAATTTTTAAATACTTTGCTATAAAGATATTCTTACTAGCTCAGTTTTTGCTATTATATCATATTCACGAATTTTTTCAATATTTTTATTTAATAGAAATTTTATCATAATTATTTGAATAATCAATTGATAATTTAAATTATGACATAGTAAAATTATTTTTCAATTGTTATTGTGTTTTGAACAAATGTTTGATTTAATGTCATAAAAACACAAGGAGCTGATTGTATGAGCGAAAACGAAATTAAAATAAAAAATAACGTTATTCTTCACAAGGATAATTCTTTAAACAGATTAGATTTATCATTTTTTAAACATATAGAATTAAATGAATATAAAAAAAGTGATTTATTAGCATATTGGATATATGACTTTGCAGAATATCACGATGAAGAAAAAACATTCAATACGTGGTGATGTAATAAAAGTAAACTTAGGTTTTAATATTGGAAATGAATTAGGAGGATTACATTATTGTATTGTAATAAATAAATATGATAATACTAGAAATGGAGCTTTAAATGTTATTCCATTAACATCTAGAAAAGATAATAAAAAATATGGTTCTTCTTCTGTAAATCTCGGGAAGGAGCTTTACAATATCTTTCAAAGAAAAATTGAAAAAGAAAAAGGCAAATTGCAACAAATACTAAATGAATTAGAAAAGATAGAGGATATTCCTATTAGTATTCAGAATATAATAGAAAAAGAACAAAAATATATTGAAAAAATGGAAAAGGAAATCAGTAAAATGAAAAAAGACAGTATTGCTTTAATTAATCAAATAACGACAATTAGCAAACAAAGAATTTTCAAGGATACTGTGCGAAGAAATGTAAAAATATCCAGTGAATCACTTGATTTGATTGATAAACAAATTATCAAATATTTTACGAAATGATTATAGTACTTAAAAAGGAGAGTTGCTATTGAACTCTCCAAAATCATTTAGGCTCCCGTCTTACTACAAAAGTAGTAGAGGGTTAAGTTAAATATATTCTAACATACAATATTTAACTTGTCAAACTAGTTTTGACATTAATATTATATGAATGTTTATTAAAATTATACATTATAATTTTGACAAATAATTATAAAATAATACTCCCATAAAATTCTACATCCATTTGTTTTAAATAATTGTAAAATTTCGTGGGAGTGATTTTTGGAGCAGGTAGTGGGAATCGAACCCACGTCATCAGCTTGGAAGGCTGAGGTTCTACCATTGAACTACACCTGCATTACTCTTGACATTTATAAATTTGGTTTTTATTCATTTTGTCAATACTTTTTACAAATATTTTTTACCCTTTGCAATAAATTACCATTCTAATAAAAATTCAATAACTTAGAATTTTTATTAGAACGATAATTACTTCTATCTATAATTCTATAAAGAATTCTATATATTCATTATCATTTTTAACATAAATTTTGCCTTGATGCAACTCTATAATTTGTTTGGTTATGGCAAGTCCTAATCCTGCTCCACCTGTACTACTAGTTCTTGCATCATCTCCTCTATAAAACTTTTCAAATAGTTTATCCAATTTATATGGTGGAATTTTATCTCCTTTATTCCTGAACACAATCGATATTTTTCCTTCGTTTTCCTCTAACTGTATTTCTATTGTGGTATTTTCGTAACTATAATTAATAGCATTTTTTAACAAATTATCAAATGCTCTTGCTAGTTTATCTCCATCACCGACATACATTACTTTATCAACAGATTCTAAATGACATTTTAGGTTTCTTTTTTCAAGCATAGGATAACATTCATCAATAACTTGTTTTAGTAGATATACTAAATTCATTTCTTGTTTATTTATCGGCATTTTTTGTAAATTATATCTTGTAATATCAAAAAATTGATTGGTTAAATCTTCTACTCTTAAGGCTTTATCTAATGCAATTTTAATATACTTTTCTTGTAATTCTTTCGATATTTGTTTTTCGTCTTTTAATAATGTTAAATATCCAATAATGGAAGTTAATGGTGTTTTTAAATCATGTGCCATATATACAATTAAATCATTTTTCTTTTGTTCCGCTTCTCTTTCATTCTTTTTAGTTAATATGTAATCATATTTGATTTCATTGATTTTATCTGAAAATTGATTCATTTCACTCGGTAATTTAATTGTTTCGTTATCTTCTTTTAATATCAAATCTAATGCATTATATACTTCTTGCGTGCCATTTACATATTTTGATATAAATCGATAGATAACAACAACCATAACAATGCCAATGTATATGTATGTGACTATATTTCTGTTATTCACAATCCAATAATATAGCTCATAATTTAAACTCTCTACCATAACGGATATTCCACTTTCAAAAAATAAGGCAACTATGAAATATACAACCATAGAAATAATATATGCGACAATCATATTTGCTACTAAAGATATGCTTAATCTAATTTTTCTTTTTGTTAAATCATTCATTTTCAATTTTATATCCCACTCCCCATACTGTTTTTATAAATTTTGGATGTTTTGTATCTTCATTTAGTTTTTCTCTGATTCTTCTAATATGCACCATAACTGTATTATTACTGTCTAAATATTTTTCTTTCCATACCTTTTCAAATAATTCTTCTGAGGGAATCACCTTTCCTCTATTTTCTGCTAAATATAGTAATATTTCAAATTCCATTGGTGTTAAATCGATTTCTTTTTCATATAGTGAGCATTTGTGTTTATCCTTATCTATCACTAATCCATTAATTTCTATTATATTATTTGATGTATTTTCCCCATTGTACAAAGTATATCTTCTTAATGCTGATTTTACTCTTGCTACCAATTCTAACGGATTAAAGGGCTTAGTAATATAATCATCTGCTCCTAACGTTAATCCTTTTATCTTATCATTGTCTTCTATTTTAGCGGTTAGCATAATAACAGGAAATTTAAGTCCTTTTTCACGAATATATCTACAGATTTCAAATCCATCTTTTCCTTCAATCATAACATCTAAGATAGCAACATCTATTTTTTCGGTGTCTATACAATTGATTGCTTCTTCTGATTTATAAAATTTATATATATGATAATTTTCATTTTGCAGATACAATTCTACTAAATCTGCAATTTCTTTTTCATCATCTAATACTAAAACATTCATTTTTATCCCTTTCTTTCTTCTCAATTATATCATACATTTGCCTATTTTTATTTGTTTTTTGGAAATGTAAGAAAAAGTTAAGAATTTATTAATCCTTTCTTAAAGTTCTCATTGCATTTATCTTATAAAATATATATGAAATCCAAAAATATCAATTTTTTTAAATAGAAAGAAGGTTATGAAAATGAAGAAAAAAACACATAAACATTTAAATAAAAAAAGATTATTTCTATCTTTACTCTTATTATGTGTAATCCTTTATCTGTATTTAAACTCCCATAATACTTCTGTTAAAAATATAAATTTAATTTCTTCTTTAGAAAATCATTCTGAATATGACATTATCAAACAAGATACCAATCGTCATTATTCTGGAATAGGTCAAGAAAAAGTGAAACATAAAGATGGCTATTTTACGACTTTTACAACAGAAGAAAATCATAAAAAAACCTATCTAGAATATAAACAAAATGGTGATGCTTCTTGGAGCAATAATACCTATTGGGGAGATACTATGGCTGAAAATGGTTGTGGTATAACCGTTTTGTCTATTATTTTAAGTGGATATAGTCAAAATTATACACCGGAAGATTTAAGAAAAAAATATTATCCTGTTATGGACTACGAACAATTTTCAAGTGAATTATCTTCTACTTTTGGAATTAAAAATTCTGGTTTTTATTATGATTCTGAACATTTATCCAATACAGCTATTGAAGAACATTTACTTACCAATAGACCAATTATTATTTGTGTTTGGAATACTCCTCATAATAATCGTTGGACAACTGCCTCTCATTACATGGCACTTCTTGCTACTGACGGAAATGGAATGGTTTATGTTTCTAACCCTAATGGTTTAGAAAATGATAGTAAAAGCTCTGGTTGGTATGATATTGACGAAATTACTCCTTATCTTGCTAAAGCAATTTATATTGAAGATTACGAATAAAAATCCATCTGCAAAATGGATTTTTATTTCATATAATTGCAAAACATTAGGAATATAATCTACTTTATTTTTTATTAAAAAATTGAAAATTGCATTCTTATATGGTAGTATACTTTTATATAAAAAAGCAAATATTTAATTTTTATATAAAATAAGAAGCTTAACCTTGTTAAAATCATTCTTTTATATAAATAAATTGGTTAATAACTTCCTATAAAATGGAGGAAATGCGGTTATATGAAAAATAAATTTAAAAATGTAAAATATATTTCTATATTATTCATTGTGTGTTTAATCTTATGTATTCCTTTATTGTGGAAAGATTTAAATGTGTATTATGATGATGGAATTCAACATATTGCAAGAGCATATTCTACCTATTTATCTATTCAAAATCATGAGCAAACAACTGTACTTTCTAATCTAGCTAATGGATTAGGTTATAGTTGGGATTTATTTTATGGTCCTTTATCTAGTATTATGGTTATATTGGGTAAAATTATTACAACTACATTTATAGGAGGATATAAACTTATCCTATTTATAGGACTTTTACTTTCTCGGTATCGCTATGTATACATTTGTTAGTAAGTTAACCAATAACAAAGTAACTGGTGTACTCTCATCAATTTTCTATGTCACAATGCCATATCATTTAACAGATATGTATATCAGAAACGCTATCGGAGAATTTTTAAGTTATATTTTCATCCCCTTAGTGTTTTTAGGCTTATATAAATTATTTCAAAAAGAAAAAGGAGATTGGATTTTATGTTTAGGTGCAGTAGGTTTATTGCTTACACATAATTTAATGACCTTTCTTACTGCAATTATGGCTTTTATCTATTTATGCACAAATTTTTCAAAATTGAAAAACAAGAATGTATTAAAAAAATTATTTTTAAATATTGTATTCATTACTTGTATAAGTGCTTTCTTTTGGATACCTATGCTACAAACAAAATTATCAGGAGAATATCAAGTATATCAAGAAGATGCTATGGCAACATCTGATTCCTTTACAGAAAGCGCTTTAGACCTAAAGGACCTATTTTTTACACAAAAAAATGCTACACATGTATTTGAAATTGGCTTACCAATTATTGTGATCATATGTTTATCCATCTTTGCAATAAAAAGAGCTATTCAATCAACTTATAAAAAAGAATATATTTTGTTTTTATGCCTAGGACTTCTGTGCTTATTCATGTGTACAAAATATTTTCCATGGAATTTATTCGGAAATATTTTTGAAATTCTTCAATTCCCATGGAGAATGCTTGTATTTGCTAATTTCTTTCTTGCCATTATTTGTGCATTAAACATTGAAATACTTATAAAAAATTTCAATATAAAAGATGTTATATTCTTTTCTACAATTTGTGTTATATGTACTATCCTTTTAAAAGGATTTCTTCCTACAGATACAGAAATTGTTGATATCAACCAATGGTCAATTGGTGTACTTACTGAAAATAAAAATGATGTTATTGCTGGTATGGGAAAAAGTGAATATTTACCTGTAAACTTTAATAATAATAGAAATTATATTTTACATAGAGAAAATTCTGTATATATATTAAATGGTGTTGGAAAAATCGATGAACTAAAAAAATCTGGGCAATCACTAAATTGTAAAATAGAAGCTTTGGAGGATAATACTATTTTCGAGTTTCCATATACATATTATCCGGGATATACCGTAACTTTAAATGGAGTGGAAATTGATTCTTTCCAAAGTCCAAATGGATTATTAGCAATTTCTTTAAATAAAACTGAACAATCAGATATTGCTATTCATTATACTGGTACTACCATTATGCAACTGTCTAAAATACTTTCTATTATTAGCATAATATGTTTTATTTTTTATATTATCTTTTTTAACACAGATATACAAATAAAAAATAAATTTTTAAAAATAAAAAAATAGATTCCGTGCTTGTGTAAAATTGTTTCGCAGTTATTACATAAATATAAGAAACTTAACCCTGTTATATAGGAAAACAAACTATTTCAAATTTGAAATAGTTTTTATATTTGTTGATTTTTACCACCTATAGGTGTATTATATAAAATGTGTAATAAATTATATAATATCACAAAAGGAGGCATGATAATGAGAACATATTTAATGGATTTTAATTCATTTGTTAGTGAATTGGTAAATTATTACTTAAAAATGAAAACAGATATGAATATAGAAACATTATCAGAAAATACTGGTGTATCTGTATCATTTTTCCGACAAGCTCTTTATACTCCAACCTCCAAACATTTTAATTTAAAACATATTTTTTTAATTGCCCAAGCATTTCATATGGATGTTAAGAATTTTTTACCCAGCAAAGAAAACTATACGATACTAACAAATACAGAACTAACAGATGAAGAATGGCAAGAATTTTTAAGTTTAATAAGAAAGGAGAAACAATAATATGAACAAAAATTGTGAAGAATTTAAAGAACTATTTGATGAAGTAAGAAAAAAAGGATGGATCGCATCTCATAGAAAGGGGAATACTGGAATTGGTAAGACTTTTGAAGATGCAATACATAAAAAAGAAGACAATTTGGCATTACCGGATTTTAAAAATATAGAAATTAAATCCCAACGAAATGCTTCTTCATCAATGATAACACTATTTACCAAAAGCCCTGATTATCCAAAAAAAGTAAATAGTTTTCTAAGGGAAAATTTTGGTAATTTTTCTAAAGAATATGATGGTAAAAAAATATTACATACTACTGTTAGTACTAAACATTTTAATACTCATGTAAGTGGAAATGATTTTAAAATATTCATTGATAAGAATAATAAACGATTAGTGCTTCAAGTTAGAAAACATGAAACACAAGAAATTATCTATGAAAATGCTTATTGGTCTTTTGAAAATCTTGAAAAAGCTTTAGTAAAAAAATTAAAGTTTATTGCTGTAATCGGTGCTGATGAAAAAGTAGAAAATAATATTAATTATTTTTTATATAATAAACTTCAATTAATTACAGGATTGACTTTTGAGAATTTCTTAAAAGCTCTTGAAAACGGAGATATCTTTGTAGATATCCGAATAGGTGTATATAATACCGGAAAAAACATTGGAAAAACACATGACCACGGAACTGGTTTTAGAATAAAACTAGATACTTTATTAAAATATGCAACAATAATTGAAGAATAGCATTGAAAAAATTTTTTCCTTATAGTATATTAATTGTACTGCTTATTTATGGTGAATAACATTATAATACCATTTGTACAGTAGAAAAATAAGATAAGGAAAATACGATGATAAGAAGAGAAGAAATAAACCAAATAAGTAAAATTGATGAAAAAATTTTGGATATATTGAATCAATTGCCACAAAATTATTGGGATTTTAAAGATTCTGATACAAGTGAATTGGTTCATGGAATTCACTCATATCCTGCTATGATGATATATCCAATAAGTAGAAATTTAATTGAAATTGTAAAGTCTAATAAAGAAATCACTTCTTTATTAGACCCTTTTGCTGGTTCTGGAACTGTTTTAGTTGAAGCAATGTTGGCAGATATTCCAGAAATTTACGGAAATGATTTAAATCCTTTGGCTAGGTTAGTTTCAAAAGTAAAAACCACTATTTTAGATATAGATCTATTACAAGAAACTTTTAAAAATATAGCACAAAATATAGATCGACTATATAAAAAATATAAAAAATTCATAACTATAATTGATGACTATATGATAAATAAAAAAGAATTAGACATAACAGCCAAAACCGGTTGGGGTAATAATGCTCCACAATACTTAGAAGAATTTTTTCAGAAAAATTCTCTTAATTTAAGAACTCCTAACTTTTATAATTTAGGTTTTTGGTTTAAACCAAGAGTTATTTTTGAATTGCAACTAATAAAAAATGTCATCAACACAATTGATGATAAAGATATTAAGGATTTTTATTTAATTGCCTTTAGTGAAACCATACGATTAGTCTCTAATAAACGAAATGGTGAATTTAAAATGTATAGAATGCAAGCAGACAAAATTCTAAGTTTTAATCCTGATGTTAAAAATACATTTTTCGCACAAGTAGAAAAATGTATACAAAAAGAAAAAGAATTCATAGAAAATTTAAATTCAGCAAATTTACCTCATGTAAAAATAGTAAATAACAATGCTAAGGAATTAGAAGATATCCCTGATAATTCTATTGATTTAATTATTACTTCTCCACCCTATGGTGATAGTAAAACCACAGTTGCATATGGTGAATTTAGTAGACTATCTTTACAGTGGTTGAATTTAGAAAATCTATCTGAAGAAAATATAAGAGCAATTGATAAAAATTTGATGGGTGGCATAAAACTAAAAAATCAACCAGATAATATCATCCATAGTAATACCTTTCATAATAGTTTTCATAAAATAAAAGAAACAGATGAAAAACGAGCTTATGACGTATATAGTTTTTATTATGATTTAGAAAAAGTTATTGAAACACTATCTAAGAAAATGAAAATGGATGGATATCAATTTTGGGTTGTTGGGAATAGAACTGTACGAGATGAAAATTTAAAAACAGATATTATAATTAGAGAAATTGCGAAAGAATATGGCATGACATATTTGTGTACTATTGATAGAAATATATTAAATAAAGTATTGCCTTCAAAAAATTCGCCAACAAATCAAGCTGGAAAAACTGTTTCTACAATGGTGAATGAACATATTGTAGTTTTAAAGAAAAATGGGAACTAATTTTTTCTTTATGGTTGATCACAATTCTCTAGGATTTTCTATCTACTTATACTATATTAAACTAAATATGATATATATGAGAAAATTTAAAAATATGTAATTATATATGTGTATAAACAAATACAAGTAAAAGATGAACTAGATAATGATTTTAAAGAGAGGTTTAACATGAATATTGGAATAGATATAGATGATACTATTACAGATACATTTGACTATCTAATGCCATATATAGCTGAGTATTTTGATGTAGATATAGAATATTTAAAAAATAATAATATTTCTTATAGCAATTTACCAGAAAAATGGAAAAAAGATGAAATTAATTTTGCTAAAAAATATTATGATGAAGTCATACTTGATACACCAATTAAGCCAAACGCTTCTAGCTATATAAAAAAATAAAAGATTTAGGAAATACTATATTTATTATTACTGCTAGAGATAAAAATTTATATACAGATCCATACAAAACCACTCTCGAACAATTAAGAAAAAATAAAATCTATCCGGATAAATTATTTTGTACATTTAATAAAGTGCAAGTATGTATAGATGAACAGATTGATTTGTTTATTGATGATTCGATAGAACATTGCCAAAAAGTTAGTAATTCGGGAATACAGACCTTATTATTTAATAATAAAATCAATTTAAATAAGACTGTGAATCTTAATAAAGTTAATAATTGGAAAGAAATATATGAATATATATTAATGAAAGGGTATAATTGATGGATAAATGGTTGAAATTAGCAATAGAAATACAAAGTTTAGCCCAAAATGGGTTAACATATGCAAACAATGTATATGACATAGAAAGATATGAAAGATTACGAGATATATCAGCTGAAATGTTAAATATGAAAACAGATCTCTCCATTGATAAAATAAAAGACCTTTTCTGTAATGAAACTGGTTATCAGACACCTAAATTAGATACTAGAGCAGTAATATTTAAAGACAATAAAATCTTATTAGTGCATGAAAATAATGGAACTTGGTCTCTACCCGGAGGTTGGGTTGATGTATTGGAATCTGTTAAATCTAATACCATTAAAGAAGTAAAAGAAGAAACAGGTTTAAATGTTTTGGCTAAAAAGATAATTGCTATTCAAGACAGAAATAAACATAACAAACCTATATATGCTTATGGTGTATGTAAAATATTTGTTCTATGTGATATTATAGATGGAAAATTTGAAAAAAATATAGAAACAACAGAAATAGATTATTTTTCAATAGATAATTTGCCTTTATTAGCAGAAGAAAAAAATAACAAGGAACAAATTGCTATGTGTTTTAAAGCTGTTGAAGATGAAAATTGGCAAGTAGAATTTGATTAATATTCTACTTGCCAATTCTTAGATATTATGAAATGTCTTTAAATACTGTGAAATCGATCTTTTATCATAGTAAAAATAAGTAAATTTCTTTACATTTCTATTTAATTAATATTTTATGTATGTTTATTTTATATTCTCTTTTTTCAAATCTAAATATTTTTTACTACATTTTTTATTACTACAATAGTTAAAATTTTCCATTCTCGTAAAGAATTTTCCAAACTGATATATAGCTGAAAGTGGCTATTTTGAGGCAAAAAAAGAAATTACCTTTTTTTGAGTAATTTCCATAAAAAATGGTCGAGGTGAAATGACTCTCTATTCTTAAAAGTATTGATTTATCTATATTTCAAGAGGTGGAAAAAAATTATAATGCAATTATAATGCAAGTGAAAAATAGTATCAATTATCCTTCAATCGAATGATATTTTGATAATCAAAATCTAAAACTATTTCTAAAAATTTCTTTCCTACATCATTTATCGTTACTAACTGTTTTAGTTTGTTACTTCCATTAAGAATAGCAACAGTTATCCAATCTATGTCTATGACTCCTATCGAATTTAGTCTGTGTATTCGATATTTTTCTTTATCATCTTCGTTTATAAAAGTAACTTCTCCCTCATTAATTTTTATTAAAAGTTCTATATCTTCTAAGAAAATTCTATTTACAATTTCAGAATACTCGCAAAATTCTTCCCAAGTTAGAACTTTATTAATATATGCTTTAAATAGTCTTGCTAACATTTTTGACTTACTAACATCTATTATATTATTTAAAATTAATATAACTCTCCCAAGTTCTTTTTCACATTTATTGGGATTATGTTCTAGTGTAGCTTTATATGCTATATATTTTTCTTCATCTATTGTACCTGAATTTAATTCTTGAATAAATACTAATGTATTTTTTAATAGATTTCTATCATATATGTTGTAAGCCCCTTTTAGTACTGAAGCAATTGTTTTTATAATAGGAAAATCAGTCAATGTATCTGAAGATTTTATCAAGTTATCGATTGTATATTCTGAAATATCTATCAATATATCTGTATTTTTTGAAAATAACGAGTCTCTAAAAGATGGTATAATATTTTTCATAATTAAAATCTCCTTT
>CAJFRV010000031.1 GCA_904419495.1 uncultured Clostridia bacterium
ATGAAAAAAAGTCTGTAACACCAGTATTTCTTTAGTGTTACAAACTCTGTAATATTCTGTGGATAACTATTTTTTTATTTTTCTAGTCTGAACAGTAACCAATTAATAGAATTTTAATAAAATCATCTAATACATTATATGTCATTCAATTCGAAAATGATAATAACCACTGCAAGTAAAATTCCTAATATAGTTCCAATTATCAAACGTTTTAATCTAACTTTATATACATCTGTTACAATTTGTGGTTCATTTGTATTTTTTAACTTCACATATCGTATTTTTACAATATCATTCATTTTGATTTCTTTTTTTGTTGTTGCTAAGATTCCCTGATATTTTTTTCCATCAACTTCATACTCTACTCGATATCTATTAATTTTTATTCTAGGAACTCCTGTTGGAAATGAACCATACTCTGAAATATAGTCTTTTTCCAATTCTTCTATTACTTTTGCATTTGTTTCGTTAGCATTATTATACATCTTTGTTATTGCTATATCTTTTGCTATTCTGCAAAATAAAATATAAACTACTAATATTACTATTAAAATTACAAATATTGCAATAAGTGTTTCCATTATTCTCTCTCCTATTTATCCATAATAATCTATGTCTCATTAATATCTAATAAAGAATATATATCTTTTGCATTATTTAACTCTTTTATATTCATGATAACCCCTTGTCCTACGACAATTCCTCCTATATCCTCTATTGCATTCTTCGTTGCTTTCATTGTGTTACCTGTTGCATATATATCATCTAATAGATATATTCTTTTTCCCATATATGTATCATTAACAAGTTTTGGTAATTCTAACTTATCTTTTCCATATTCTTTCTCATATTCAAATTGCTTTTCTACAGTCGTTGGTGGCAATTTTCCTGCTTTTCTAATAGGTATAAATCCAATACCCAGTTGATTTGCTACTGCTGCTCCAACAATTAATCCTCTTGCCTCTGGACCTACAATATAATCTACATCTTTTCCTTTTATTTCTTCTACAAATTTATCAATAATTTCTTTAAATGTTTCTTTTTGAATAATTAATGGCATAATATCAATAAATTCTATTCCTTCTGTCGGGAAATCCTTTTGTGTCCTAATATGTAACTCATTTTTTAATTCATTTCTTAATATTTTCATAACGGTTCACCTTTTAATTTTATTTTATACTCCACTCAGCTTGTCCAACTTCTCTTTTTGTATCATATAGCAATCCTTCATCTGTTTCCAATGCCTTTTTTATATTTTCTATAATCTGTTCGAATTTATGAATTCCTTTTATTTGTACTTCTTGCTGTATTGGTACATTACTATGATATAAACTATTATAAATCTGTGCTTTTAAACTTTCTGTCTCTTCTCGATAATATTCTATCTGCCTTTTCTTTGACGGTCTTTTTTCTCCTAATATTGCTGGATAATTACTATTAGCTCTTTCGTATGCCTGTTGTACTAATTGATTTTCATCCGGCAAATTATCAAAGTTTCTTCTAATGGCATATATAACTTCAAGCATCTCTGCTGAAAATTTTCCGTTGTAAATCTTGTATTGAGCAATCATACAAATTGTACATCATCATTTTTACACTATTTGCAGGATTTCTCATAGAATTTTGTCCTTTTTCCCATTCTATTTTTGCATCTAAATTTGCCATTTTTTGTTCTTTTAAACTTGTACCATAAAAAAACTTTTGAAATATAGAATCTTTTTCTTGTGAAATTTGTTGTTTTTCTGTTCGTAAATGTTCAATTCTTGTTTGTGTAATTATTTCTTGTACTCTTGCATTTAAATTTGCTTTTATTTCCTGAAAAGATTCTTTGTTATGTTCTTCTATATAGTCAGGAAAACCTTGCATCATTTGTTTTATTGTAATCAGTTGTTGTTTTTTACTTAATAATTCCTGATATCTTTTTTGTAATTTTGTATTATTGGTATCTTCTTGATTATGTTGTTCTTGCTTTTCGCTTTCTTCTTGTGTTTCTCTTACTGTATCTTCTTTCAACATGTTCTTTATTTTTTCTACATTTTCTAAAACACTAAAATGTAAATTCATAGAATATCCTATTTTTAAATCTTCTGCCATACTTTGATACATGTCAGCATTTGCTTCAATTCTTCTAATATCTTCTTCCAAATTTCCTATTATATTTAATCTTCCAAATTGTAATTCTTCTTCTAATTTACGAATTTCTGCTTCTAATTTTTTCTTTTCGTCTTCTTGTTTAGCTTTTTGTTGTGTTTTGATTTCTTCTTCTTTCTCATTTTTTTGTCTATCTATCTCTAGTTCTTTTTCTTTGCACATACCTTTTAACATTCTTGAAAATTGTTTCTGATATTCCTTAACTTCCCTTGTCACTTCTGTATATTTACTGATCTTTTGATTTAATTGTTCAGACAAATATTGTCTATCGTTTTTACTTAATCCTTGCTGTTGTGTCAATTGTAAATACATTACATTCAAAGTATCTTCTAACGCTAAACATTCTGTTGCTTGTTCTCTATAGTGATCATATCCCTCTATTAGTTGTGCTTCCAATGTTTTTAATTCTTGCTCTGGAATTTGCTCTAACTCTTCTTTTTCTAATATTGCATCATAATATACATATCCATTCCATTTACTTGTCTCTTCTATCTTTTTTACCTTTGTAAATGGTAAAATTAATACTTTCTTTTCATCTTTTCTATTTTCATCTCTATATGCTTCTATATTTAAAAACGGTAAATTTTCCTCTAACTTAATTCTCAGTATAGATGCTTTTTCTCCATAAGGTGTAAATATTTTTGCACTCTCTTCTTCTACAGTTGTAGAAATAACATTCTGAATATATTGATATTTTTGTATTTCCTTAATTTCAGATTGGCTTGTGCCTCTATATAATCTATTAATTCCACTTCTATCTCCTGCCTTATATATTGCAGAATATATATTTACAAATTTTAATATGATCTTCTCTAGTTGTTCTGTAGACGGTTCCATATTCCATCTATTTTTTTGTAATGTATTCAATTTATCATTTTTTAAATCTTGTATCGCTTTTATTTCTTCCTTTGTTAATGGTAAATTATATGATTTATTCATATATTACTCCTTTATTATTTCAAAAAATCGTTTTTTCTTTTGCTCATCATTTAATGAATCTATAAATTGTATTGTATTTTCTATAGTTTGATTATTTATTAACCCTTTTTCTTTTAGTAGTTCTCTTAAATGTTTTGCTAAATATGGTGCTCCATCAAAAAATTGCACATCTCCCAATACCTGCTTAATTTCTTGTTTTATCAGCGGATAATGTGTACAACCTAAAACAACATTTTTTACTTTTCCCTTATATATTTCTAGATGTTCTTTTAGATATATCTTTATTTTTTCCTCATTGTTTTCCTCAATGATATCTGCTAGTCCTACACAAGGAAGTAAAATTGTTTTATGATTATCATACTTATGATATAAAAGATTAAATTTTTCACTTTCAATCGTTCCTTTTGTAGCCATAACTAATGTTGGTTCATCATATGTATAATCATATACCATTTTATATGCTGGTTCTATAGCTACAAATGGTATATTTTTATACTTTTCTCTTAAATATTGTACAGATTTTGCGCTTGCTGTATTACAAGCTATAACAATAGCTTTACATTTTTTTGTTATAAAAAACTCTACAATATTTTCACAAAATATATTAATTTGCTGATCACTTTTATCTCCATAAGGATTGTTTTTAGAATCACTATAATAAATATATTTTTCGTTTGGTAAAATGTTTATAATTTCTTTTAAGACTGTAACGCCTCCTATTCCGGAGTCGAATATACCAATTGCTTCGTTTTGTTTCATTTTTTTCTTCCTTTTGTTATTAATTCTCTTTATAAAATTATTTGATATATAATTCTATTTTTCTTATTTTAATTCATATCCATTAAATTACATTTTATCTTATATAATTTGTTTTAATTGGTTGTTCTTTTTCAGGCACTTCTATTCCTGCTTTTTTTCCTTGTTCAATACATTTTAATAACCATGCCATATTATTTCCTAATGTTCTCATTGTTTGCATGCCTTCTTCATCTTGCACAACTTCTTCTGGAGTATTGCCATGTACCATATTCCAATATTGTGAAGATACAATTGGCATATTATTAATGGTAAAATATTTATTCAATTGGTCAAAAGTTGAAGTTGCTCCTCCTCTTCTACAACTTACTACGCATGCTCCTAATTTATTTTGGAATACCGGCTTTCCTGCATAAAAAACTCTATCCATGAATGAAGTAATTGCTCCTGTTGCAGAAGCAAAATGTACTGGTGTTCCAAATATAAATCCATCTGCTTCTTTTGCTTTTTCTATAAATTCATTTACTTTATCATCTACAAAACATTTTCCTGTGTTTTTACAACTACCACACCCAATGCAACCTGCCACTGGTTTTACTCCTAACCAAAATATTTCTGTTTCAATTTGATTTTTATGTAATTGTTTTTCTACTTCTTTTAATGCTGTATATGTACATCCCTCTTTATGTGGTCCACCATTCACTAATAATACTTTCATTGATTTCACTTTCCTTTCTGTTCTATTCTATTTTATTATATCAATAATGAATTATTACGTCCACTATTACTATATTTTTTTATTTTGATTTTGTTACAATGACTTCTTTGATTTAAATATTATTTTAATATTGTTCTTACCTTTCCTTTCCCTTTTTGAGAACTTATCTCTAGTATTGCTCCATTTACCATTGCAAATTGTGGTGAAACATGTCCAATATCTGCATCACAAATAATAGGTATATTTAATTCACCTAGGACATCTTCTACTGTTTGATTAAAATCTATGTCATAATCATTTCTTATAAACAATGGCCTACCAAATATAATCCCCTTACAATTTTCAAAATATCCTGCTTCTCTCATTTGCCATAGAGTAAGATATAAAGTTGGTGTACTCATTTCAAATACTTCTAAAAACCATATAATTCCATCTTCTCTGTATTTTTCAATATAACTTTTTACTGTATCATATTTTGTTCCAATAAAAGCTTTTATACAATCTAAACATCCTCCAATGGCTCTACCTCTAAATTCTATTTTTTCTTCACCTTTTAGATTGATCCATTTGGTCTCTTGTGTTAAGTTATATCCTTTCTCTAATTTTTCTGTTTCATCTTGAATATCTTCTATACTTTCTTGATTTTCAAGAGGTTCTTCTGGTTGTTCTATTCTGAAGTCAATAATTTCCTCATGTTTTTCAAAAGATGTTTGTTCTATTTCCTCTCCACTTGCAATTTTTAAAGCATCTATTAGATTTCTGAACAATGGTCTCATTGCATAATCTTTTACATTTTCGCAATAAATAGATGGTCTTTCCAACATGATATTCCACAAATAGTTAATACCTGTAATATCAGAATATCCTTGCATCCATTTTGGTTTTAAGGTTTTTATTTTTTCAAAATCTAAATATGGTATCATTTCTACTAGAAAATCTCCACCTTGTGCAAATATGATTAGTTTTACATCATCATTTTCTAATAATTCCATGAATTCTTTTGCTCTTTGTTTTCCTGATGTACTTCTTCCTCTTTCTTCTTTTCTTACACTTTCTGTTTCTATGATTTTATATCCCATTTCTTGTAATTGTTTTTCTGCTAATTCTAATTTCTTAATTCCATCTTCTTTAGAGATTCCTCCTGATGGTGCACAAATACCTATGGTATCTCCTTTTTTTAAGTTTTCTGGATAATTCATAAATTCTCTCCTTTATTTTTTCTCATTATAACTATATACCATTTTTGGGGATTTTACAATACAAAAAGGTATTTAAGCAGTTTAAATATACAAAAATTTTTTATACTTTTGTCCTGTTTTTCATTGCCTTCCATTTCTATATATAAATTATTATTACATAAATTAAAACGGCTTTTTCCTAAAAAATAGATTTACTTTTTTGATTTTTATGTTAATTTGTGGTATAATTGTAAGTACTACAAATATATAAGGAGGTACAAAAAATGTACACAGTTGACACTTTAAAGAGAAAAATTATAAAGGAAGGACATCAGGCTACTGTAGATTTTTTACTGTCTAATAACCTGCCTATTAAAGTTAAAGAAGACTTAACTAAGGCTCACGTTTTTAATTCTGACGGATATCTTAGTCTGAGTTTTCTATACTCTCTTTAAAGTTTACTCCCTTACCGTTACTCTGTTCAGACGGTGTAGTTATAAGCCCCAAACTCTTGCGAGTTTGGGGCTTAATCTTTTTTTATTTTAAAACATTTCTACATTAATTTTTAATTTCATTATACATATTTTTTAATTATATATTCTTAATATTTCTTTTCTTAAACACCATAAATGTTGGTATCATCATAATTAGGAAGTATATTACACAGATGATAATTGACATTGTCATATTCATTCCTTCCATATATGGTAAAGCTCCATTGGCATATATGCTCAAATCCCAATTCATAGTAACAAAATATTTCATAAATTGTAGATTATATCCAATAGCCAATTGATTAATAATAGATGCTGACATATATCCTAATAAAGAAATGGTAATCGCTAGTGTACTATTAGTAAATAATGTACTAATCGCAAATGCCAATGTTGCTAATAAAATAATCATTGGTAATTGTGTTAATGTTTGTACTCCTAAATTTGCAAATATATTCATTTCTTCCATTGTATTGGTGTTAAAGTTATATGCCACTACTGGTTCTGATAAACTATCAAATCCAAATATAATACCACCTATTAAAATTTGCAAAACAAGTGTAACGACAATGATGAAAATAATCATAATCAATGTTGTAATTGCTTTTGACATTAATATTTTATTTCTACTATATGGTTTTACCAATAATAATTTTATTGTGCCTTTATTAAATTCTTCACTCACAATCGTTCCTGCTATCATCACAACGACTACTATTAAAAAGATTCCAAATTGTGCATAGAAGTTTTCTAAAATTCCTTTTAAACTATTTGTATTATGAATATCTCTTCCTGTTTCTAATATATATCTGCTTTCTGCTTGTTCTTCTAAATAACTATTATATTCTAATTTTTGTTCATATGTTAATTCTTCTGTATTTTTAAAATTTGCTAAATTTGTGTTAGCTGTTTGTAAATCTGAAATTGCTCCATTTAAATAATCACTACCATAAGGTATTTCTTTATTTAATCGAATTTCTGCAATTTCTTTTTCCATTTGTGCATTATTTAGTTCTGTTTCAATATTTTCTAACACCGCTTTATCTTCTGTTTGTTCTTTTTGGGCATTTAATTCTTCTATTTGTTGTTCTGCCTTTGCTAAATCTTCCCTTGCAAAATATTTCCAATCATTTTCATCTAATTTTGCAAGTAAATCATTAATTTCTTGATTAACTGCTTCTACCTGTGTTTCATCTTTTTCTGCTCCATATTGATAGGTATTTCTTTCTGTTATATATGGTGCAATTCTTTCATTAATAATTGCTAATTTCCATTCTGCATCTTTGTGCTGTTCCATCATTTCACTTAATTGTATTTCTGATAATAGATTAATATAAGTTGTTACATCACTTGATTTTTCTGGATTTAGTGTTTCCAATTCACTTCTTAGTGAATTAATATAATTTTCATTATATAAATAATAATCATATTCACTTCCACTATTTGCATATTTAAACATGCAATTCATAAAAATTAATAATAAGAATATAACGACCATTGTAATATAAATGGTTTTCTTTTTAAATATTTTGATTAATTCATTTTTTACTAAATTACTCAATGACATTCCCCCCTGTCTTTTCAAAAAATGCTTCTTGTTTTACTTCATAAATCTTAATTTTATTTTCTACTAATTTTTCAATAAATTCTGGTACCTCTTCTTTTGACACATTCATCTTAAATTTATGATTATCGATTATAATAATATCTTTTACCATATTCTTAACAAGATTTACATTATCTACTTCAAATAGTCGTAAATCTTGACTTGTTTCTTTTTTGATTTCAGAGATTTCACTAGTTTCTATGACTTCACCATTTTTTATGATACATACTTTGGTACAGAAATTATCTAATTCTGCTAAATTATGGCTAGAGATCAAAATGGCCATTTTTTCTTTTGTTGCCAATTCAACTAGTAATTCTCTCATTTCTTTAATTCCTTCTGGATCTAATCCATTTGTAGGTTCATCTAATATCAATAGATTAGGATTGTGTAAAATGGCTTGTGCAATTCCTAATCTTTGTCTCATTCCTAATGAATATTTAGATACTTTATCATGAATTCTATTTTCTAATTTTACTAGTTTTACAACTTCATCAATTCTTTGCGTTGTAATTCCTTTATATAGGTTAGCTACCAATTTTAAATTTTGATATCCTGATAAATACATATACATATCTGGATTTTCAACAATTGCTCCTACCTTTTTTATTGCATGAGTAAATTCTTTTTCAATATCATATCCATTAATACTTACCTTTCCACTAGTAATTCCTTGCAATCCTAAAATCAATTTTATGGTTGTGGTTTTTCCGTGCCCCATTTGGTCCAATAAATCCTAGAATATCTCCTTGTTTTACTTCCAAAGAAACATTTTTTAGAATATTTCTTTTTCCAAATGTCTTACACAAGTTTTCACATTTTAATATAGTTTCCATTTATCTTTCCTCCCCTTAAAATTTTTAACTTGTTTTCTATTTTGCATTCTAACATATATTTATTGATTTACAATTTATTTTTTCTTAATTTTTTATGAATCCTTTTTTAAGTTTCTTAATATTTTCTTATTTAAAAGATAAAGATATAAAGTTACCAAAAATATATATTTTTTGGCAACTTTTATCTAATCTCTCTAAACTTTATATTTATTCTCTTCTTCTGGTGTTATATCAAATAATTCTTTTACACTAAACCAATTCTTTTTTTCCTTAAATTCCATATCCCACATTACTTCTAAATATGCTTTACAGATGTAATATAAGTTTTCACATTTTAATAGATATTCTATATCTTCGTCTTCTTTATGAGTTTCTTTTAATTTATTAACAATTTGTATTGGTATACCAAATGCCACAGCATATATTAAATATTCTTCCCATAATTTTATATAATTAATTTGTTCATCCTTTATTAAACTATATTCTGCTATTTTATATTTAATTTCTTGTAATGCGTAATAATCATTTAATGCCTCTTTATTATGTTTTGTCATTAAATTATCTGTTTTTACAATTAAAATTGCCATTCCTATCATAAATATATCTAAGCAAATATATTTATTGGGAACAATCATATATACAATTCCTATAAATATAGCCATAAATATAATTATCAATAAACTCATAGAGACAATTCTTTTTCCACTATATTTTTCTGCCTGACTTTTGATAAGCTTTTTCAACAATACAATAACAAGTAGTAAAAGATGAATAATAAGTGCTACTACTGGTAATATAAAAATGATCCCTACTGCAACTAATCCTATAAGAAATAATGTTGATTCATAAATATGTATATTTAATCCATTATTTGTAATATGAACGACTGCCATTATGCAAACAATTATTAACAAAACAATATTAACTTTTCTTATAAATGAAGGAACTGTTTTTATATTTGCTCCTATTAAGTTTAATTTATTTTGTGTCATTCTATTTAGCTTTTTTAAATGTTTTACAAAATCTTTTCTCTTAGATATTTCTTTTAATTTTTCGATCAAATCTATTTTTTCTTGTTCATAATATCCAAATAACCAACTTAACACATATTTTTCTATTTCATCCAAATTATTAATTTTTGCATCTCTATTTCTTGATATCATATATGTATAGGTATCTGCCCCTTCTGTAGTTGGTCTCATTTCCATATGTAAAACTTCTTTCTGAATAAGGTTTAAAACAACTGCTGTTACATCTCTAGAAAGTACTTGTCTATTATCTACAAAACACCCTGCTACCATAGGATTATATTTTTTTAATGTTTCTAATTCATCTGCATTTTCATAAGTATAATCATATGATTCCTCTTTTTCAAATACGAACAATAATATAATCCAATAAATAACTAAAAATATACATATTGCACCAGCTATCATATTATTTATATCTTTTTGTTCTTCGGTTATTTCATCATTCTCTCCATTAAAATATACCTTATCTTGATACCAGAACTCAATTCCTAAAATATTAATACTTTTTTCTTCGTATAATTCTTTCTTTTCTGTTTTATTGTTTACAGCATCTGTATTTGATAAGAACAGAAATATAAATAAACAACTAATACATATTCCCACTATTTTTAAAACTTTTTTCATAAAATCCCCTTTTTATATTTATCAAATAATTATAACTTAAATACTTTTTTATAAGTTATTATTTTTGTTTTAATTCCTTATAAACAATATCTTCTACATACGCTTTATTTTCTTTAATATTTTTTCTTATTTTGGTTCCACTAATTGCATATTTTTCTCTTTTTCTATCTACTTGTACCTCTTCTATATTTAAATCTCTAGCAACAAATTTCCCATAAGGTTCACTATTATAAAAATGGGTAACTGGAATATCTTTTAGAATGCTCTTTAAATAATCCATCTGAATTTTTACGCTTTTTTCATCTAATCCATATTGTGACGGAGGATTTTTTGCTAATAAAATATGCACTTCTGGATAAATATCTTTTATCCACTTCGCCCTTTGCTCAATCGGTATGTCTATTACATCTGTTTCATATACAACTACGTAAAACTTGTCCATTTCTTTTATACCTTTTTCTATTAAATATTGATGCCCTTTATGTAACGGTGCAAACTTTCCAATCGTAAATCCAATTTTCATTTTTATTTCCTTCTTTTTTATATTTTATAACTTTTATATTTTTTCTTCATATAATTGATATATGAGGTGATGATTTTGAATCCATGTTCTCTTATTCAGTTTATTTCTCTACTTGCTTGTGAAATTGCAAAAGATAAGTCCCAAGATGAAATTTCTATTTTAGCTGCTTTTTTTACACAGCTTGGTGATACTTTAGCAACTCTTGCTATTTTTAAAAATGATTAAATATTTTGTAAAATATATATAATTCACTTTTCTATCCTGCTACATTATTTTTTGTTCTTTAATTTTCTTTTATTATTAATTTCTTAAATGCCGTTGGTAAAGGATATTGTTTTTTCATTTCATCTTCTGTTATCCAAATCCATTGTTCATGTCTGTTTTTTACCTCTATTTCATAAACAAGCATATCCCATTCTATATGTGTAAATATATGCTTTGCATGTTTTTTTACCTGCAAATTTTTAAATTGTATATTCCATTTTTTTAAAATTTCAGGTATCTCCTCTTCTGTTATTTCTCCGCATTACATTAGGAAATTCATATAAATTTGCCAATATTCCTGTCTTTTCACGTTTTCTAATAGCTATTTCATCTTTATATTTTACAATAAAAACTGTTCGCTTTTCTACCTTTCTTTTCTGTTTTTTTATTCTAACAGGTATTTCATTTGTTAGTTTTTCTTTATTTGCTATACAGAATTGTTGAATTGGACATTTTTCACATAATGGTATGGTATTAGGAAGGCAAATTTTTTCTCCTAATTCCATTAATCCTTCATTAAAATCGCCTGATTCATCTGGCATAATTTCTAATAACTTCTTTGTAATTCTCTTTTTGGTTTCTGGTAATAATACATCATCTTTACTCGCTATAACACGAGAAACCACCCTTAATACATTTCCATCCACTGCTGGTACTTTTTCTTGATAGCTAATAGATGCAATAGCTCCTGCTGTATATTCTCCTATCCCTGATAAGTTTAATAATTCTGCATATGATGTAGGCATCTGTCCCTTATAGTTTTCTTCTATTTGTATTGCTGCTTTTTTTAGATTCCTTGCTCTATTATAATACCCTAATCCTTCCCATAGTTTTAATAATTTCTCGTCTGACACTTTTGCTAAATGTTGTATGGTCGGTAATTCTTTCATAAATCTTGTATAATATTTTTTTACTGCCTCAATTCTTGTTTGTTGTAGCATAATCTCTGAAATCCATATATGATAAGGTTCTTTATCCTGTTTCCATGGTAATATTTTTTCTTGTTCTTGATACCATTTTACAATTGGCTTTACAATTTGTTCTAATTCTTGTTTCATTTTTCGCCCCTAAATTGTATATTATTTAAATTTTTACTTTATTCTATATTTTAATGAAAATAAAATATATACTTTTCATTCTATTTCCATATTCTTTTACAATTTTTTTCTTCCTTCTCTTTAAAAGCTTTGAAGATATCTACATGATTCATATTCGCTATACTAAGTAAATAGATAAAACAATCAGCTAATTCTTCCTCAACATTAACATCATATTGTTTATTTATATCTAAAGATCCATTGGTATTTTTTCTAATTGCTTTAGCCAATTCCCCTATTTCTTCTATAAATAACATCATTTCTCTTTCAATTGTTACTCCATCAAATTTTCTAGCTTTTTTCATATCTTTTATATATTGTTGAACTTCTGCTATAGAACTTTTTTCATTTAATAGTTCCAATTCTTCTTTTAATTCCATACTTTATAGCTCCTATCTTTTACTAATTTTAATTTTTCGATTTTATAAAATATACGATATAATTTTTCTCACATCCAAATCTTATTATCTCTTTTCTCTATGTTTATAACTTAAAATCAAGCAATATTTTTGTATCTTTTCTCTTGCTTTTTTATCTATTCTAAATATTTTTATAATATATATATCCTAATTGATTATGTATTTCTTTATGACAGTTAGAACACACTAAAATACATTTTAGAGCCTCTTGTTTATATTCTTTCCATGACATGGTATTTCCTGAACCTAATTTAAATTCCTTTTCATTTGGATTTTCATGATGAAATTCTAAAGCATCTATGCATTTATATAGCCACACATAGAACATTTTCCACCTAGTAATTTAATCGCTTGTATTTTCATACTTCTTCTCAATATTGTTTTTTGATGTTTTCTGGTTGCATTATCATTTCTTGTAGATTCGCCACTGCAATTATAGCAATATATTCTTGTAGATGATTTAGTTTCAAATTTGTTATTACATATATCACATATTTTTATCATTTATTTTCACATCCTTGTTCTATATTATATATGATTTATTATATAAAAACTAGCGAACACGCAAAAAAAATAACAGATAATTTCTTATCTGCTATTTATGGCTCCTTTGCGAGAGACGTTTTCGAAAAATCTATCTCAAAAAAGTTACTTATTTCCGTTTCAAATGTAGTTATAGCAATATGTTGCAAGAATTGTATACACAAGTTGGCAATTTTTTGCTATAATTGTTATTTATAATTTAACATAAGTTTGTATTTTTTTCAAGACAATTATTTAAATACTATAATTAGAATATGTAGATGTTTCATAATCATATAAAGAAATAGATTCATTATTTACACTTCCACTAAAATATGATGATGTATTATAATCATATCCATTAAAACTTTTACCAATAATTGATAAATTTATATAACTACCCTCGCCATAATTATAAAGGCTATAATTAGAACCACTGTTTCTTCCAGAATAATGACATCTCTTATCGTAATTATATATATTAACATTTTTTTCATTTACTTCTCCAGACATATTAATATGTTTTGCTTGGTCATAATCATATATTGATGAAGTATCTTTTTTTAAAATAAGTCTACCTGCAATATAAGCAATTGTAGCTTTGCTTTCTTTATTCATTCTTTCACCTGCATTTCTTTTATATTTTATAATTATTTTTTTGCTCTATTTCTTAAAGCACTTGCTGCGACTGATTTTTGAGTCTTTGAAGTTGAATTGCTTCTTAGTTGTTTGCTCGCTTTTTTTGCCACATTTTTAGAAGTTCTTATTTTGTTTGCCATAGTACAATCCTTTCCAAGAGCTAAATATCTTCATACATCCTGTTTACAAAATTCAAATTTTGTTCTATAATAAAAATGTATAAGAGATTTCAGATTTTTATACATTTTTATGAGCTGTATTAAAGTATAGCTCTTTTTCTTTGGTTTCTTTAACGACTAACTCTTAAAAGTCAATTTTATTCTTCAAACTCTATTTCTTCTTCAGATATATTATAGATGTCAATTCTGTTTTGTATATCTACTTCTTCTACAAACCATTGGTGGAACGAACATTGATGTATAAATTCATCTATTCTATTTTTACCATGAATTTCTTTAAGAGTAATTACAATTCCAAATCTTAAATTTCTACCATCTTCTTGATTAATTCTATTTTTTGTTTTTACACTAATTCCCCATAAAGGATTATCATACATTTTTTTATCTCTAACTCTATTATTAAATTTTTCTCTTATACATTTTGTATTATCCCATTTTCTAAATTCTCTTCTTGCTTCTTCTTCATTAGTATATTTTCCTTCAATATCTTGAACATCATTATTTATACCTACTATTGTATATTCATTCGTCTTAGGGTTAAATTTTAACCTGCCTAATTTTAGTTCAAACTCTGTATTAGTATAATCTACACCTTGAGTTCTACTGCATTTAGGGAAATAACACATAGTTGCTTTTGCAACAAACGGATATTTTTCCTTATCCATTGGTACTGGTAACTGAAAATTATAAGTATCATATTTTTCAGAAATTCCTGAAATAACAAATTTTATTTCATCATTATTTGTCTTTATTATATCATTTATACGAGTTGGAACCACTCCATGTCCTGTTAATTTAACATTTTTATTTATATTTGACCACCCTGTGCATGAATCAATTATCAATGCTTTTGCTTCTTCTCTCGAAAATCCTAGAATATGTATTAAATATGCAAGTTTTCTTGCTATCCATGGTGCTGAATATGAAGTTCCTTTAGTTAAATGTTCTATATTTATATCGTCACATATATTTACAAATCCTTCTAACTCTTTACCTATGTCTCCACCAAAATAACTAACATCAGGTTTAACATAAAAAGATAGTACTTCTCCTTCTCTTGTATACGATGCTGGATTATTATATTTATCTACTGCGTTTACAACCATTGAATTAAGCGAATCTGCTGGGGCACCTATTTTCATATGTTGCTTTGTATTATTAAGTGGTACATTAGTCCCAGCAACAACAAAAATAACATCGTACTTAGTTTGTAATTCATCTAAAAAAGCTGCCTCTGGAGATATGAAATTTTCATCAATTTCTTTATCTGATCCTAAAGATAAATTCCAAACTTTTATATCTTTATTTTCATCAACTATTTTTTCTATCGCTTTTATTATTTTAAATGAACTAAATTTTGGTCCTGATGCTACGCCAAAATGTCTTACTCTAAAATTTCCACAGCCATCATTATACAAAGGATTTAAGTTATGTCCATCTACAATTATAGATGTTACTCCTGTTCCATGATTATAATCCGCTTCTGTGATTATATCTTCTGTGATTCCAATGTTATAGCTGTCTACCCATTCAGTAAAGTACACTCCTTTTCTAAACGGTTTATCTATAACTCCTATAATTGGTTCATTAGTTGGTTTTTTTATAGTTCTATTCTGCATAAGCCTATCATTAATCTTCTTTTCTTCAGTAGGAATTTTAGATATGTCTATTGTTGTCATAGCAATTAAGTATGAAGCATTTTTGTTTAGTTTTTCTAGTGAATTTTTATCCAACAGTATAGTATTATTAGGTAATATATTTTCGGATTTAATCTCTATATCAAGCATTCTCATTAAATCTTTTATATCTTTTTCAGTTTCATAAATAGATACTATTGTACCACCATCATATTCTTTTATATTTTCTTCTACATTAAATCTCTCTACATTGTTTGCATCTACAATATACTGCATAAATTTATTTTTCTTAATATTATAATTGTCAAATTTTATTTTTTTATCTATCTTTTCCAAATCTTCATCATTTATTTCACCATTAAAATTTTCCATTAGTATTTTCTTTACAATATTTGCCTCTTCTAAGGTTTTATCTATAGCTTTTCTAGATACATAATATGTTATAATATGATTTCTTTTATCTTTTGAAAATTTTGCTCCAACTATTTTTTTATTCATATCAGTACTATCACATTTAAAAAATGCACCTATTCTCCTTGTTTTAGCCACTATATCTTTATAATGAGCACTAAAAAATATACCATCAACATATTTAGGTTTGTTTTGCCAATATAAATTTATTTTATTTATATCGTTAATCAATTTTTCTATCTTTTCTATCTTAACTACAGTTTGCTTTGGCAAAGAAGGTGGTCCGAATGTATTAGGATGAGATTTTTGCGTAAAAGTTCCTTTCAGTTTTAATATATTATTCATTTTCATCCTCCTTTAACTTTCTTGAAATGTTGCTCTTAGGTACACCAGTTAATTTTTCTATATCTCTTACTGTAAAACCGTTGTCTTTTAATTCTTTTATTGATAATTCTTTCTTTTTTTCTTGCACTAATACTGCTGAATATAATCTCTTTAAATAATCAAACTCACTATTAGGCTCACTGAAAGCTAAAGATGTCCTAATAATATTTTTTAATTCTCCTGGATATGGAATATCAGTTAACAAATTCATTATTTTTCTAAATAGTTTTATATCTCTCCCTGCTTTTTCAAACCTTGGTAAATATTCATTTAATATTGCCTCTGATATTTCTAATAAATCTTCTCTTGTATATCTATCAAAGTTTACTATTGCATCAAATCTTCTTGTTAATGCTTTATCCAAATTCTTATATAAATTTGTAGTAGCAATAAATAATACTCTCGCATCTAAATTATCTAATTCTTTTAGAATACTTGATGTTACTCTTCCCATTTCTCTTATGTCACGTGAATTAATTCTATCCATAGCTATTGCATCAATTTCATCAAATAAAATTATTACTCTATCTGGATTCGGTAACATTCTAATTTCTGAAAAAACTTCATTCATATTTTTCTGCGTTTGTCCCATTTTGCTATCTATTATAGAATTAAAATCGACACTATATAACTCTCTTGACAAAATTCTTGCTACTTGCTTAACACTTTCAGTTTTTCCTGTTCCTGGCGGTCCTTCAAATAAAAATTTATTTATTCCAATGTTATGGTTAACTGCATTTATTATTCCATAAATATCATTTGCTATAGTAGTTGGTAATGGTAATCTAGCGTTTCCAATATCAACTTTTTGAAAAAAATTCAAATCAAATCTTTCCCCTTGAGGCACAAAAACATTTGCATCTGATAACAAACCCATAATATAATCTGCAACTATATTGTCTCCTATGTCATAAAAGTATTTTGCTACTTCTAATGCTTCCGCTCTAAAAGCAGATTCATTTTTTTCCTCATGATATCTTATCAAATTTATTATATTTTTCTTTTTCATATGTAGCACCTCCACAAATATATTAGCACACTTGAAACAAATATTCAATAGTTTGGGACAAAGTTTATTAATTTTATTTTTAACAAAAAAGAGAAGCGTTTTAATATCTCCTCCTAAACTTAATTTAATTTTAATATATTTTTTTATCTTTTAAATACTTTTTTATTGTTCTGATCACTTCATTTTGTACTTTTCCATTGCTAATAACTGCACCATTTATACTCTCATCATACCTTTGTTCTTTTCCAAATAGGTCTGTAACTGTTCCTCCCGCTTCTTCAACTATAACTTTTACTGCTGCAATATCACAATTTTTATGTTTTGTACCTGGAAAAATTGCAAGACTAAAGTCACCAGATGCAACACACATACAAGCCCTAATAATACTTCCTAAACCAACAAAATATGTTTTAGTTTGTAACTCTTGTAATACTTTAGATATATTATAATCTGCTCCTACCCATAAGTCATAGTGGCATACAGTTTTCATATCTTCTAATCCATAATCATTTACCGTTATTTTTTCTCCATTTTTGTATGCTCCTTTTCCTTTTATAGCAGTATATAAACTATTTGTAAATGGGTCAAATACTACTCCAACCATTGATTGTCCCTTAACCACTAAAGCAAGTGAAAATACCGCTACTGGAATATGCCTAGCATACATTGCAGTTCCATCAACTGGATCACATACCCATACATAATCGCTCTTTCCAAATTGTTCTTCTTCTCCATCTACTGAATGCAAAGGATATTTTTCTTTAACTTTTTTAATTAAATATGAATTTATTTCTGTATCTGCAATGGTTACAATTGTTTTATCTCCTTTATAACTTGCTCCATTGTTTTGATTAAAGTATTTAATCATTACTTGCCCTGCATGTTTTGCAATATCTTTCGCGAAATCTAAATATCCCTCTAATTCATTATTCATAATAAGACTCCTTTCATTCAATTTTTAAAATTCATATTTTTTTAACATTTCAATATATTTCCTAATACTTTCATCATTTATATCTTCTGGATTTAATTTACAATGCTTCATAATTTGTTTTTCTATTCCTAAAGAACATTCTATTAAGTGATTTGCTTTTTCTTCATTAGACCATACTGATAATGGTTTATTTTTATATCTTATTTTTGCATCTTCTAATCTTTCTTTTATACTTACAACTCCGTTTGGTGCAACTCTTTGGTCGCAATAAGCACAAATTTTTCTTTCATAAGAATTTGACTTTAAAGTTTCTTCATTTTTTCTCGACCTTTTTCCATCTAATATAGTTAATTCTTTTTCAGTTAATCCTTCCTGCTTTCCAATTTCTAAATTAATTTCATGGTCATTTGTTCCATACTTATCAAAATATTCTTTTCTTATTTTTATAAATTCCTCATCTTTTGAAAAGTCCTCTGGTATTTTAACCATATTTCCCATATCATGTAATAAATTAACTCTAATAATTGCTTGTTTATCTATATCTGGTCCGTTCCAGTTATCTATTATTAAATTACTACAAGCAGCTACCCTTAACATATGCATTTGCAAATTCTCTGGCAAATGGTATTTATTATAAATCCTTAAAATATTCATCTATACTCTAATCTCCTATTTCATAATTTTATTTTATTAATCCTCCAGAACAATGAAGTTCATAAATCAATTTATTGTCCTTATATATTTGTTCTATTCCATCAAAATTTTCTATTATTCCTGTAGTTTTAAATGTATAAACATATCCATTGTTCTCAAATTGACTTATACCTCTAACAGAAATAACACTTTTATCTTCTCCAACTTTCATAAGTGCTGGTCTTAATGCATTATCCTTTGTTTCCTCTCCAAGTGTATCATCAAATGTTACTCCATAATAGTTCATTCCCCATACTGGTTTATTACTATCACAATATACAACTTCTTCTCCCATAAATTTAGTACCACCAAAGTATGTATCATGATATATGTATTTTTTGTTATCTATTTCTTCCTCATAATGATAATCTGAAGAACCTACTCTGTTTGACTTTGCTTTTTCTATTGTACTATTAGCATAAGTTGATTTCTTTGCTTTTATTAAAAAATCAATAAATGTATTATTTATTATATTTTCCATATCAATTTTCCTCCAATTTCATTGCATTCTCTATAACTTTTCTTTGCTTTTCAAAATTTGTTTTTGTTACAGGAATTCTTGCATGCATTTTCGTTCCTAAAAAATAATTTAATGTATCAAATGCTTTCAGTGTTTCTTCTGTTCCACTGCCACTTCCTCCTGCACAAGCAATACACACTATTTTCTTTCCTTTTACTTTTGATTCATCATTAAATGCGTCACATCTTTTTAATCTATCAAAAAATGTTTTTGCTGATTCACTCATTTCATGAAAATATACTGGAGTGACAAATATATAAGCATCAAAATCTTCCATAT
>CAJFRV010000032.1 GCA_904419495.1 uncultured Clostridia bacterium
AAAAAGTCTGTAACACCAGTATTTCTTTAGTGTTACAAACTCTGTAATATTCTGTGGATAACTATTTTTTTATTTTTCTAGTCTGAACAGTAACAAATTGTAACTTTATATCCAAAAAAATAGTCAAAAAATGTTGCAATGTGTATATATTTTCTGGTATAATAATAAAGATATAATAAAAAAAGGAGCAGGAAAATGAAAAACTATGTAGAAAAAGTTAATTTTATAAACATTTCAGCTGTTTTCTTAATAGTTGTTTTATTTTCATTTGTATTTTAGGTAAGGATTTCTCGTTCCTTATTTTTTTTTGTCAAATAAAAATATAAAAATATAAACATAAGGATGGAGGTTTTTATGAAAGCATTTAACAAAAAAATTGTACTAGAAGATGGAGAAGAATATTTAGGATATGGATTTGGTAGCAATAAAGAAGCTATTTGTGAAATTGTTTTTAATACTTCAATGGTTGGGTATCAAGAAATCGTTTCAGATCCATCATATACCTATCAAATGGTAGTTATGACATATCCATTAATTGGAAATTATGGAATTACTGATGAAGACTATGAAACAAGACAACCAACAATAGGTGGAATGGTAGTAAGAGAATATAATGATTTACCTAGTAATTTCCGTTATACAAAAACATTATCAGAATATCTAGAGGAGAATGATATACCGGGAATTTCAGGAGTAGATACAAGAAAATTAACCAGAAGTATCAGAAATAAGGGAAGTAGAAAAGTCATTATTACAGACATTACAACAAGCAAAGAAGAAGCTTTGAAAAAATTACAAGCATATAGCATTCCAAAAGATGCTGTTGCAAAAGTAAGCTGCAAAAAGAAATGGTATTCTAGAACAGCAAACTATAAGTATAATGTTGTAGCAGTTGATTGTGGTATTAAATTAAATATCATAAGAAGTTTGAATAAGAGAGGCTGTAATGTAACCATTGTGCCATATAACACAACAGCAAAGGAAATTGAAAGTTTAAAACCAGACGGTGTCTTTTTATCAAATGGACCGGGAGATCCAGAAGATGTAAAAGAAGTTATCAAGCTTGTAAAAGAATTGAGAGGAAAATATCCAATTTTCGGAATTTGTTTAGGACACCAAATGATTAGTTTAGCATATGGTGCAAAAACATATAAATTAAAATTTGGACATAGAGGTGGAAACCATCCGGTATTAAATTTAGAAACAGATAAGATTGAAATTACTAGTCAAAATCACAGTTATGCAGTAGATGAAAAATCTTTAGAAAAAACAGATTTAGTACCTACACATAAAAATATTTTGGATAATACGATAGAAGGTGTAGAGTGTAAAAAGGATAAAGTATTTAGTGTACAATATCACCCTGAAAGTGCACCCGGACCACAAGATAGTGGGTATCTTTTTGATAAGTTTATCAAAATCATGGGGGAATTCAAAAAATAAGAAAAATCCATATAGGGTCAAGATAGAAGAAGATTTTTTTTATACAATAATCACATCTTGCGTCGTTAAATTTCGATTTGAATTTAATCAACGTACAAATCGTATGCCTCATAAATTCAAATCTCGTTTGCCTAGCAATATACTAATTTAGTAAAAAAATTGGAAATAGAAATCGTTTTTAAAAGAAAGGAATGAATAAAATGCCAAAAAGAAAAGATATAAAAACTGTATTAGTAATTGGTTCTGGACCAATTGTTATTGGACAAGCAGCAGAATTTGACTATGCTGGAACACAAGCTTGTTTAGCACTAAAAGAAGAAGGATATAAAGTTATATTAGTGAATTCAAATCCAGCAACGATTATGACAGATACAGCAATTGCCGATAAAGTATATATGGAGCCATTAACATTAGAATATGTTGCGAAAATTATAAGATATGAAAGACCAGATGCTATTTTACCGGGAATTGGAGGACAAACAGGATTAAATATAGCAATGCAGTTATATAGAAAAGGAATTTTACAAGAATGTCAAGTAGAACTTTTAGGAACAAGTAGTGAAAGTATTGAAAAGGCAGAGGATAGAGAAAAATTCAAAGAATTATGCCAAGAATTAGGAGAGCCAGTATTAGAGTCTATCATTGCAGAGTCTGAAGAAGAAGGGATTGAAGCAGCTAAAAAAATAGGTTATCCAGTTGTTCTAAGACCAGCCTTTACTTTAGGAGGAACAGGAGGAGGTTTTGCTGATAATGAAAAAGAATTAAAAGAGTTAATCAAGCATGCTCTAAAACTTTCTCCAGTAAATCAAGTATTAGTAGAGAAAAGTATCAAAGGATATAAAGAGATTGAATATGAGGTAATGAGAGATCATAATGATACAGCTATTACTATATGTAATATGGAAAACTTAGACCCAGTAGGTGTTCATACAGGAGATTCTATTGTTGTAGCACCAAGCCAAACTTTAACAAACAAAGAATATCAATTATTAAGAGATAGTGCCTTAAAAATTATAAGAGCTTTAAAAATAGAGGGAGGATGTAATGTTCAATTTGCTTTAGATCCACATTCTTTTAACTATTATGTCATTGAAGTAAACCCAAGGGTATCTCGTTCATCAGCATTGGCTTCAAAAGCAAGTGGATATCCAATTGCTAGAGTTTCAGCAAAAATTGCAGTTGGTATGAGATTAGAAGAAATCCCATTAGCGAATACACCAGCAAGTTTTGAACCAGCATTAGATTATGTGGTTTGTAAAATACCAAGATTTCCATTTGACAAATTTACACTTGCTTCAAATAAATTAAGTACACAAATGAAGGCAACAGGAGAAGTCATGAGTGTTGGAAGAACATTTGAAGAAAGTTTATTAAAAGCAATAAGATCATTGGAAACAGGTGTATGTCATATTTATCATAAGAAATTTGACACAATGGAAACAGAAGACATGATGACATATATAAAAGATGGAACAGATGATAGAATTTATGCAATTGCAGAATTAATAAGAAGAAATGTAGATGTTGGATTAATCTATGATATTACTAAAATTGATATGTTTTTCTTAGAGAAAATTAAAAATATTGTCGAAATGGAAAAAGTGTTAAAGAAAAATGTAGGAGATATTAATACATTAAAAACTGTTAAGAAAATGGGATTTAGTGATAAATACATTGCAAAAGTATGGAAGAAAAAAGAAAATGATATTTATGAATTAAGAAAGAAAAACAGCATTTATCCTGTATATAAAATGATAGATACATGTAGTAGTGAGTTTGAAAGTTATGTACCATATTTTTATTCAACTTATGAAGAAGAAAATGAATCAATTGTAAGTGATAAGAAAAAAGTAATTGTACTAGGTGCAGGACCAATTAGAATCGGACAAGGTGTAGAATTTGACTATTCTACAGTACATGCAGTAAAAACAATTAAAGAAGCAGGATATGAAGCAATTATCATTAATAACAACCCAGAAACAGTTTCAACAGATTATACAACGAGTGATAAACTATATTTTGAACCACTAACTGTAGAAGATGTCATGAATATTGTAGAATTAGAAAAACCAGAAGGAGTTGTGGCAGCATTAGGTGGACAAACAGCTATTAACCTTGCGGGACCACTTTCAAAATTAGG
This sequence comes from uncultured Clostridia bacterium, assembly GCA_904419495.1. Classification (GTDB taxonomy): domain Bacteria; phylum Bacillota; class Clostridia; order TANB77; family CAG-508; genus CAG-269. Next base: position 3,584 of record CAJFRV010000032.1, read on the forward strand.
TGTTAAAATTATTGGTACAGATGTGAATGCAATTGAAAAAGCAGAAAACAGAGATGCATTTGAAAGAGTTATGAAAGACTTAGAATTATTGCAACCAAGAGGAGAAGCAGTAACTAATATAGAAGATGGAATAAAAGTTGCTAAAGAAATTGGTTATCCAGTTTTAGTAAGACCAAGTTATGTATTAGGTGGAAGAGCTATGCAAATTGTTTCTAATCAAAGAGCATTAGAAAAATATTTGAAAACAGCTGTTGAAATTAATACAGAACAACCAGTATTAGTTGACAAATATATAACAGGAAAAGAATTAGAAGTGGATGCTGTATGTGATGGAAAAGATGTCTTTATTCCGGGAATTATGGAACATGTTGAAAAAACAGGAATCCATTCAGGAGACAGTATTAGTGTATATCCAACTTTTAGTGTTAGCCAAAAAGCAAAAGACATAATCATAGATTATACAGTAAAATTAGGATTAGGGATTGGTATTGTTGGATTATATAATATCCAATTCATTGTAGATAAAAATGAAGATGTTTATGTTATAGAAGTAAACCCAAGATCATCAAGAACAGTTCCATTTATTTCAAAATCAACAGGATATTCTTTAGCAGATATTGGAACATTAGTGATGCTTGGAAAATCTTTAAAAGAGCAAGGAATTGATGTGGTATATCCAAAGGAGAAAGAAAAATGGTATGTAAAAGCGCCAGCCTTCTCATTCTCAAAATTATCAGGATTGGACGCAACACTTTCTCCTGAGATGAAATCAACAGGAGAAGCCATTGGATATGACAAAAAATTAACAAGAGCATTATATAAAGCATTACAATCTTCTGGAATGAAACTTTCAAATTATGGAACAATATTTGTAACAATTGCAGATAAAGATAAAGAAGAAGCATTACCATTAATTAGAAGATTTTATAACTTAGGATTTAACATAGAAGCAACAAAAGGAACGGCAAAATTCTTAAAAGAACATGGCATAAGAACAAGAGTGAAAAAGAAAATTAGTGAAGGTAGTGAAGAAATCTTAGAATCTTTAAGAAAAGGATATGTTAGCTATGTAATTAACACAAGAAATATTGACTCTATAGATCAAGAAACAGATGGAAGTTACATTAGAAGATGTGCAACAGAAAATAATGTGCCAATGCTAACAGCTTTAGATACAGTAAAAGCGGTATTAGATGTCTTAGAAGAAATCACACTTGGAATATCAACAATTGATGAATAATGTCCAATTGGGGACGTTTCTAAATGGGACATTTTGTATGAACTTTAAGGGTAATCCTTAAAGTTCATCTGTTATTAAAGTAGTATTTATCATATAAAAAGACAAATATTATTAGAAGGAAATAGGAAATTTTAATAACAGGCTGTTCTCATACTAAAAAAAACATATTTTGTCTCTAAATTATTGAAAAATAAGAAGGAGGAATGATTATGAGTTTAACAATTAATATATATTATACAGGAAAAGATGGGAGTGCAAGAAAATTTGCAGAAGAAATGGTTTCAAATGGAGTGGTTGACAGAGTACGTAGTGAAGAAGGAAATGAAAAATATGAATATTTCTTTCCAATGAATGATTCAGAAACCGTTTTATTAATAGATAGATGGAAGAATCAAGAAGCTTTAGACATACATCATAAATCACCAATGATGAAGGAAATAGCAGATTTACGAGATAAATATCATCTTCATATGAGAGTTGAACAATTTGTAGATAAACAATAAGGAAAAATTATTTGTAAAGGGAATAATTATCATGTTTTTTAAACAAATGAAATATTTTATATCAATTGTAAAATAAAAAGGAGCATCAGTAAAAATGAAATATTTTGTTTTTGATTTAGGAGGGGTACTTTCTGTACCAATGGATATAAAAGGATTATATGAGCAAATACATTGGAAGATAAGTTTTGATGAATTTTTAGAAAAATTTAATTTTAGTGAAGAAAGTATCAAAGTACACAAAGGAGAAATAACCACTAAAGAATTTTTGGAATATTTAAAGCAATATATGAATGAAGATGTGACTTTAGATAAATTTAAAGATATGTATATAAATAACAATGTATTTTTTCAAGATACGATAGATATCATAAAACATTTAAAAGAGTTAGGATACAAAGTATGCTTATTATCAAATCTAAAAGAAATTGATGATGAAAAATTAAAACAAAACTTTGATATATCTATATTTGACGAAATGTTTTTATCATACAGATTAGGTATGGTGAAGCCAGAGGATAATATATATCAATATGTAATCAATATACTTAAAACAAAGCCAGAAGATATTTATTTTTTTGATGATAACAAAGAAAATGCGGAGAGCGCTATTAGAAATGGCATACATGCTTATCAAGTAACTGGTTACACAATAAAAGAAAAAATATTTGAAATATTAAAAAGTTTATAATATAGAAGAATACAAAAATTACTTTATACAAGATATTGAAGTGATTTCCTTATAAAATATTGGAAATTTCAGTACAGTATAAAGTAATTTTTTTTAAAATAATACATTTTTATTTATACCTTGTAACCTTTTTGGTAAAATAATGAATATATGGATGTAGAGATTGTGTATCAAAGGAGAAAAAAGATGAAAAAAGAAAATACAATAGATAATTACATAGTAGAAAATGATTTAGATATGCCTAAAGTTTTTGAGGATTATTATCATTATGTAAGTACGATTATAAAAAACAAACAAAACATTAATATAGAAGATGAAGAAGAAATCATATCAGATGTCTTTTTAATTTTATGGAAAAATAAAGATAGACTAGATAGAAAAGCGATTTTTAGTCCATATATAGCAGGAATTACGAAAAGAGTGATATACAGAAAATATAGAGAACATTATAAAAATATAGAAATATCACAAGACGAGAGTGAAATCATAAGTGATTTTAATGTAGATAAAGTGATAGAGCAAAAAGAAATGAATGATTGTATTACAAAAAATTTAAAAGCAATAGGAAATCTAGAATATGAGATATTTAAAAAGTTTTATTATGAAGGAAAAAAAGTTAAACAAATTGCAAAAGAGATGCATATGACCAATAGTAATGTGAAAACAAAATTACATAGAACGAGAAAGAAAATTAAAGAAATTTTAAAAGTAGGAGGTTTTTAAAATGAATAAAGAAAATATCTTAAATAATATTCAAGAAAATATTGCCATTGAAAAATTTAGAACTATTCATAAAAGACAAGAAAAAACTAAAAAGATATTGCAAAGTACATTAACAGTTATAATTTGCTGTTTATCTGTAACAGGAATTGTTTTTGCAAAAGATATTTCTACCAAATTATATGATAACTTTTTTATGACAGGTAAAGGTATGGAAACAGCAATGAATGAAGGATATATTGAAAATACAAATATGGATTATGAAAATGCGAATACAACCATAGAAAATACAGAAACAGGAGAAGTAATAGAGGATATTGAAACAAAAGTAAAAGTATCTGAATTTGTGATGGATGACTTTAATTTAAGTATTACTTTTGATGTAGAATTATCTGAAAAAGCAAAAGAGATTGTAACAGCAGATGAAATATGGGAATTCAATTTTTCAGATTTAGTGATATCAGATGAAAACAATGTAGTATTATATTGCCCAACAGGAGTTAGATATAATGAATTTAGTCAGGCACATAATTTAGGGATAGATTATGAAGAGGCTTTAGATAACGGTTCATATATTGGAAGTGGTGTCAATATCATTCCTATTGAAAGAGAAGGAAATCATGTAAAAGTCGTTTATAATATCTATACAGGAGGAGACAGTCATTATCCAAAAAGCAAAACATTAACAGTGGATATGACGAAAATTAGTATATCTAAAAATGAAGAAGCTTCTATGGGAGAAGAAGAAATTACCCTTACAGGAGATTGGCATTTTGATGTAGAAGTTCCAGAAAAAATGTATAATAGACAATCTGTTGTGTATTCACAGGTAGATACAACCAATGAAGATTATCAAGTAGAATCAGCAACATTATATGATACAGGAATGGAAATAATGGCAAAAATAAAAACAGAACCAAAACCAAAATATCCATCATTTTTGGAATTTGATTTTTACGACAGTTTATCAGATGAGGACCCACTTAAAAATGAAGATATTTTAGGATATATTAGTTGGAAAGAACGTCAAACAGATGCTTATAAAGAATATTATGAAAAAGTAGATGAACTGACAAATATTTCAATATATCTAACAAATGAAAATGGAGAAACATTCAGTTTAAATCAAGGTCCAAATGAAAATGGTTCTATAGGAATTGATGAAGAAGGAATTTTAACCTATACAGGAATGTTTGATTTAACAAAATATAATAAAACCGAAAAAGTAATTGTTCATTTTGAGTATAGAGGTCAAACAGAAGAAGTAGTTCTAGAGAAAGGGGATGAATAATAATATGAAAATGAAAAATAAAGTATTTCACATTAGTATTTTTTGCATTATCATAATGACTATCATCAATTTTTCTAATACAGTATTGGCAGTACAAAACTATACTTTACAAGAAAGAAACACTATGGCAGAAGAAGCTTTTCAACAATGGATAGAAACATATAAAAGTGAAGAGATACCAGAAAATAGAAAAATTACAGATTATAATTTACAATCTGTTCGTGTAGGAGAAATAGAAGAAAATGAATTTTTAGCAAGTATTGAATTTGTTGTAACCCCTGTTTCTATAGAAAATACAGAATGGAATTATTCAGAACCAGAAATAATAGTATATCATGGACATGAGTGTATTTGGTATGCAAAAACTAATATGTGTTATATAAGAATTAAAGTAGAAAATGGAAATTATCAAGTAGAATATATTGGAGAAACACCAGAAGGATATGACGAATTTGAAAAACGATTTGAAGAATATAAAAAGACACATTCACAAGAAGAAGTAGAAAACATACAAATTCAAGGAGAAGAAACGGATAATCAGTTAGCAAACCAAGAAATAGAAAAAATGAGCAATGTAATTGTGATAGGGTGTTCTGTTATCTTATTAGTGGTAATATGTTTAGTAGGCGTAAAAGTTATTAAATATAGAAAAAATAATTAAGAAAATAGAAAAGATTAACGAAAGTTAGTCTTTTTTGTTCTTGAATAGGAAAAATCGAGTTTTTCCTATTCAAGAACGTCGCTTTGCTCTAACGATTGCACACAAATTTTACTAATGTAAAATTTGGCGCCGAACAATGACGCGGACTTTGAAATGTTATGAACAGAAAAATGTTAATAAAAGCCCGCTATTGTTCTAAAAAATTGTAACGAATTGCAAAGTGAAAAGTATTATAGATGAACGAAGAGAAAGGAATAAAGAATGAAAGTGGATTTTAAAGAAGTATATAGCAAATATTATTGTAGTGTCTATAGATATCTGATTACAATAACAAAAGATAGAAATATTGCAGAAGAAATAGCTCAAGAAACATTTTATAAAGCATTAAAAAATATACATACATTTAATCCAGAACTAAAAATGTTAACATGGTTATGTCAGATTGCGAAAAATACATATTATAGTTATTGTAAAAAAAATAAAAAACTATGTGAATTGGATGAAAACATTATTGACAATGAAGAAGATATCATCGAAAAAGTAATAAATAGTGAACAGAATTTAGAAATATTGAAAGCATTACATAATTTAGAAGAACCATATAAAGAAGTTTTTACTTTAAGAATTTATGGAGAACTTTCATTCAAACAAATTGGAGAAATTTTTAATAAAACTGAAAACTGGGCAAGAGTTACCTATTATCGTTCAAAATTAAAAATAAAGGAGAGATTAAAATGAAAAAAGAATGTCGAATCATACAAGACTTATTACCATTATATATTGATGAAGTAGTATCAAAAGAATCAAATGATTTTATAGGAAAACATTTACAAGAATGTAAACAATGTAAAGAAATGTTAAATCTCTTAAAACAAGAAGAACAAGTATCAAACATAGATGAAAAAGAGGCAATACGAAAATTTCATAAAAAACTAAGGTATAAAAATTTAAAGACTTTAATAATCACTTTGTTATGTATTATAATCATTATATATATAGGTTGGCAACTATTATATGTTAATGAATATATGGTGCCATATGCTGAGAATTTAGCAAATGTTGAGATACCAGAAGATGAAGGAATCGATATAAAAATAAACACAAGAAATTATAAAAATGGTTATGCTATATTAGTTAAGACAGGAGAAAACATTTATGATGTATATGTAAATATAACACAAAATATCATTACAAAATTGTTTAAAGATAATGATCAATCCAATAATTTAATAAGGATAGGAAACAATATTTGTATAGATTTCCAAAGTGAAAAAATCAGATTTTTCGAACCTGAAAATGCAAAAATACAAAATATTTATTATATTAATGAGAATTATAAAGATATTGTATTTTTAACAGATGAAGAATTAGTAAAATTAGAAGATAAAATATTATTATGGTCAAATAATACATAAAAATACTATGTAAGAAAAAAATTCCATTTTGGTGCAACAAAAAAATAAAGTAAATTAATCTAATAAGTGTCAGATATGTACATATAAGATAAAATTGGAGGATAAAAAGTGGAGGAATTAGTAAAAAGAGCAAAAAATAAGGATGAGAAAGCATTTGATGAATTAATTTTGTTGATGGAAAAAGAAATGTATTTAATAGCTAAAACAAGACTTCAGAATGATGAGGATATAGCAGATGCTATACAAGAAACGATACTGTTATGTTTTAGAAATATTCATAAGCTAAGAGATAATACATTATTTAAGACATGGACAATTCGAATCCTTATAAATGAATGTAATAAAATACATAGAAAAAAGCGTAAACATACAATATCCTTTGAAGGAAATGAGATGGAAAAATATATAGAAACAGAAGAAAATTATGAAGAAAACATAGGATTTGATATGTTAATTAGAAATTTGGAAACAGATGAGAAATTAATATTGACATTATATTATTGTTCAGGTTATACAACAAAAGAAATCAGTAAAATTTTAAATAAAAAGGAAGGTACTATTAGGAGTAAAATCTCCAGAAGTAAGCAGAAGTTAAAAGAACAATTTGAAGGAGGAGGGATTGAAAAATGAGAGATGTTGAAGAATTATTAGAGTTATCCAGTAAGCAAGATGTAAAAATTCCTCTAAAAATAGAGTACAGAATACAAAATACATTAAAGCATAAACATAAAAAACAATGGAAGAATTATATAAAAAAATTTGTAACTATCATGGCTTCAATTATGGTTGTGTTTGTAGGAAGTATATCAGTGTATGCAGCTTTTGGAGGGACAATAGGAGGAAAACCAGTATTAGAATGGATAGGTATTCGATTTTCTGATGAGTATGAAAATTATAAAGTAAATGTTGAAGGACAAGAGGTGGCTTATAATGAAACAAAAATCGATTTAGTTTCAACAGTATGTGATGAAGGGTTTACGATTTTAGAATTTGATGTAAAACTAAGTAAACAAGATAAAGAATACTTACGATTAGGAGAAAGTATTATAACAGAAGAGGACATACAACAAGCAAAAGAAATAGATGAAGAACAATTTAATGAAACAGGTAAAACACCGGCATATAATCATTTAATGGAAGCAAAAGATACGATGAATACAGTTGCATTAATATTTTTTGGACAAGAACAAGAAGAATATGGTAAAACCGTATACAATCCAGAACGTACATATAATGTTATAATAGATGGTGAAAAAATGTGGACTAAAACAACACAAACAGTAACAAAGATTTCAGATTATGAATATAAAGTATATCAATTATTTTTATTAACAGAAGATGAATTAGAAGGAAAAGAGAATTTTAAAATATCGTTAAATCGTGTTGTACTTGGTAATACGGGAGAAAAAAAGAAAACAGAAAGTGGAATGCAGACAATTAATACGGCCAATAATGCTAGATATATCAATATTGGTGGGGAGTTTGAAGTAGAAGTATCAAAAGAAAAAGCACTTCAAAATACAAATGTTATTTATCCAGAAAATGCCGAAGTAACTTATAAAAAGATGACCCAAAAGATAGAAGAAGTAAAAGTAACACCATTACAAATAATAGCGAAAGTATCTACAACAATATCTAGTAATAGAAGCAAGGATTATATTGGTTTAATAGACTTTAATATTTATGATAGTGATAATAATCCACTTAATTCTTGTCAATATGAAGTAAAAAGAACAATTACTTATCAAAATGGAAAAACAGAAGAATGGGCAACAGGAGATATTGGAACATTTAAAGATTTTAAAAATGCTACAATGTATTTAACAGAATATGTTATTATAGAAAAGAAAGAAAATATTGATAGTATAAAAATTGTACCAGTTGAAAGAAAAATAATAGATAACGAAGAAGAAAAAAATACACTAGGAGAAATGCAGGTAGATATAAACTAGAAAGGAAAAATGTATATATGTGGAAAAAAGTAATAAAGATAGCTTTTATGATAATTTTTATTATCATAATGATTTGTATAGGATTTTTTGCTTGGACATTTTATGATACGATTCGAACACATAGTATTGAAATTGAATTAAGTGATATAACACAAGAAGAAAAAGAAAAATTAATACAACTGAACTTTTTAGAATTCTCTGAATATCCATCAAGTTTAACATTTTTAACACTAAGAGTAGAAGAGGAAATAAGAGAAACACAGTTTTACATAAATTTTTCGATTGATAAAAAAGAAGCAAATGAATATACTATTGAAAAAAATAATAACCAATCACCGAATGAGATAAGTATTTTCAAAATATCAGAAAATAATGAAGAGATTATATATGAATTAAGAACAAATTTTGCTCAGAATAGTAAAGAAGATAAATGGAGTTATTTATATGAGTTGATAGAAAAATATAGTTAATGTATTAAAACTAATAAAAGAAAATTATTTTATACAAGTCATGTATAGAATAATTTCTTTTTTTGTAGTATGATAATATAAAAGTTTAAAAAACACATATGTAGGAGGAAAAAATGAAAACATTTATAAAAATTATATTGAAAATATTGTTACCTATATTTTTATTCATAATAACTATGAGCTTTATCATAGAAAATGTGGCAGTAAAAACGATTTCTAATGATATTTTGACAAGAAGAGTTAGTGGATATATGTTAGATGAAATTATTGGTGAAGTAGATAATGATACCTTTTATGAAATAGCAGAAAAGATAGAAGGTAGTCCATATATGGAAGAAATTACAGGCAAATATTTAGATGTTTTAACTGGGAAGCGTGAGAACATAGATATAACAGAAGAAATTAATCAAATTTTAGAAGAAGATTTACAAAATGAGATACCAGAAGATATAAAAGATGATATAAGAAGCTATGTGAGTGAAAAAAGTGAAGAAATAGAAGATAGATTAGAAATGGGAGTAGAGGAAACTACAACAGAAGTATTAAAGATATATGGACAATTTACGAGTTTTGAATTTAGAATAATGTTTATCATACTATGCTTACTAGATATTATAGGTTTAATATTATTAGAAAAACAACAAGTATTAAAAACTATTCAAATTAGTATGTTTGTTACAGCCATTATATCCATTATTGTATTCATAGGAATTAAAGTATTATCAACATATATAGAACAATATTTATCTGGAGGCTGGATTGACAATATCAACCTAAATATCTTAATCGGATGTATCATAGTAGAAATCATCACAGGATTTATATTGCTTATCATTAGAAAAGCTTTATACAAAAAAGCAACAGATGAAGTTGAAGGTGATAATGAATGAAAATAGGTTTATTACTTGAAGGTGGAGGCATGAGAGAGTTATATACAGCAGGAGTACTGGATGTATTTATGGAAAAACAGATTTTAATAGATGAAATTATTGGGGTTTCAGCTGGTGCTTTATTTGGTATCAATTACAAATCAAACCAAATGGGAAGAATACTAAGATATAATAAAAAATATGCCAAAAACAAAAACTATATGGAAATATATTCTCTTTTAACAACAGGAAATATTATGAATGAAGAATTTTGTTTTGATAAAATTGTAAATGAACTGGATCCAATTGATTATGAAGCCTTCGAAAAATCGAAAGTTGAATTTTATGCAGTGGTAACCAATCTAGAAACAGGAAAAGCTGAGTATATCAAAATAGATGATTTGAAGGATAAACATAATTTGGAATATTTAAGAGCATCTGGTTCTATGCCATTTGTATCAAAACCAGTAAACATAGATAATAAAAAGTACTTAGACGGAGGAATTGCAGACAGTATTCCCATTGATAAAATGATGCATATGAATTATGATAAAGTAATTGTGGTTTTAACAAGACCAGAAGAATACAGAAAGAAAAAATCTAATCAGGCCTTTCCAAGATGGTATTATAAAAAATATCCTAAATTTGCAGAAGCGATTAATCATAGATATCAAATGTATAATGAAGAACTTGATAAGGTATCTGATTTAGAAAAAGAAGGAAAGATATTTGTCATAAGACCATCTAAATTGGCAAGGATAAAAAGAATTGAGAAAAATAAAGATAAAATTCAAGAGATGTATGATTTAGGAAAAGAGGATACACTAAATTTACTAATGAGATTAAATGAATTTATCAATCATAAATAGACGAATATATATAATAATATAGAAATAGGAAGGAAAAGAATCAATATGAATCAAGAAAAATTAGAATTAGTAGCAGATTTCTATGAGTTTACAATGTCAAATGGATACTTTTCAAAAAATAAGAATGATATTGCATATTTTGATATATTTTTTAGGAAGGTTCCAGATGGTGGCGGATATGCGATTGTAGCAGGATTGGAACAGATAATAGAATTTATACAAAATTTAAAATTTGATGAAGAAGATATAGAGTATTTAAGAAAACAAAATATATTTTCAGAGGAGTATTTAAATTATTTAAAGGATTTTAAATTTACAGGAGATATTTGGGCAATACCAGAAGGAACAGTCGTATTTCCAAATGAACCATTAATGACTGTAAGGGCACCAGTTAGTGAAGCACAATTGTTAGAAACCATGTTATTACTAATCATGAATCATCAAAGCTTAATTGCAACAAAGACAGCAAGAATTGTCAGGGCGGCACAAGGAAGACCAGTCATGGAATTTGGAGCAAGAAGGGCACATGGAGTATCAGCAGCCATTTATGGAGCAAGGGCAGCCATTATAGGAGGAACAGTAGGAACCTCTTGTACAGCAGCTAGCGAAAAATTTCATGTTCCAGCAAGTGGAACAATGGCACATAGTTGGATACAAAGCTTTGATAGTGAATATGAAGCATTTAAAACATATGCGGAATTGTATCCTAACAATGGTACATATTTAATTGATACCTATCATACATTACAAAGTGGATTACCAAATGCCATAAAAGTATTTGATGAAGTTTTAAAACCACAAGGAATTAGACCAATTGCTGTTAGATTAGATAGTGGAGATTTAGCATATTTATCTAAAAAAGTAAGAGTCATATTAGATGAGGCAGGTTATCCAGATTGTAAAATATGTGCAACCAATGCATTAGATGAAAATTTAATTAGTTCTTTGATAGAACAAGATGCGAAAATCGATTTATTTGGTGTAGGTGAAAATTTAATTACAGCAAAAAGTGATTCTGTATTTGGTGGTGTATATAAATTAGCAGCAATAGAAAAAGAAGGAAAAATTATACCAAAAATAAAAATTAGTGAAAATGTAGAAAAAATCACAAATCCAAGTTTTAAAAAGGTATATCGTTTTTATTCTAAAGAAACCAACTATGCATTAGCAGATGTCATTATGTTAAAAAATGAAAAAGAGCCAGAGGGAGAATATGAAATATTTGACCAATATAATACTTGGAAAAGAAAAAAATTAGATAATTACTATGTAAAAGAATTACAAGAAAAAATATTTGAAAAAGGAAAACTAGTATATAAACAACCAACGATTAAAGAAATTGTAGAATATACAAAAGAACAATTAGAAACGATATGGGAAGAAATTAAAAGACTAGAAAATCCACAAAAATATTATGTAGATTTGTCTAAAAAATTATATGATTTAAAAACAAAATTATTAAATCAAAAACAATAATATATTTAGATATATAAATATAACCACCAATACAAAAATTGGTGGTTATACTAAATTATATGGATCTAAACTTGTGAAGATTTTTCGCGATAAGCATTTCCCCATGTAACCATAGAATCTAAAATGGGTTTTAAACTTAATCCTGTTTCAGTAAGAGAATATTCTACTCTTGGAGGAACTTCAGGATATACTTTTCGTTTTACAAGACCAGAAGCTTCCATTTGTCTTAAATTATTGGTTAATACTTTTTGGGTAATACCAGTAACAGATTTTCTTAATTCTCCAAATCGTTTGGTTCCTGTTAATAAATCTCTAATAATTAAAACCTTCCATTTTTCTCCAATTAATCCCATAGTGATTTCTACAGGACAAGCTGGTAAATCTTTTTTTGTCACTGATGAACACCTCCTAAGGATTTTTAAATTTCATAATGTATACTTTATATATCATAACAAAAAGATATAGAAAAGTAAATAGTACAATCCTTACAAAATCAATAAAAGTATAAAAATGGATATAATATTCAGAAAAGATGTAATGTTCAATAAAAAATTTAAAATTTTTTTAAACTTGTAAAGTCAGTAAAATACACAAAGGTTACTTTGAGGAAACTATGCCACTTTAAAGTGCCTACTTTACAAGAAGGAAAAAGGCAATTACAATATGGTTAGAAATTGAAAAACGTAGCTACCGATTTTCAAAATAAATATATGAAATAGGAGAGTGTTTATCATGGAGAAAAAAACAATTAATTTAAAAAAAGGATATGTAGATGTATATGATTTTGGAGATATCAAATTGCATAGTTATCAAACAAATGATTTGATGAATGATGAAAGCTATATTTTAGAAAATGATAAAAATGTATTATTAATAGAATTTCCAGCATTTTATGATAATTTAGAAGAATTTGAAGCATATGTAAAAGGATTAAATAAACATATAGTCGGAAAGGTATTTTCAGATCATCCAAATGGAGGTACAATTTTAAAAGAAGTAAAAGGTTATGCATCAGAGGGAACTATAAAATCTATGAAAGAAGGAACCATACACAATTTAGTAACTGGATTTGAAAGTTCATTTGGAGGAGCTTTTGCAAAAGAATATCATGAAATAACAGATATATTAACAGAAAATACAGTTAATATTGGTGGTTTTGAATTAAACATAACCTATCATGATGAGAATATTGAAATTGAATTTCCACAAATCAATTGTATATATACCCATATGTTAGGACATGATTGTCATTCAATTGTTGCAGGAGAGGGGCATGCAGATGCGATTATAGCACAATTAAAAGGATATAAAGAAAAAGGATATAACTTACCTGCTAAATGTATTATCCATACAGTAGGTCCTATTATCTATGAAGAAGTTACTGATAAGAAAAGAGAAGAATTGAGAAATTGTTATATCCATTCTTTACAGCTTGCCAAAAAAAACAATATAAAGGAAATCGCATTTCCTTGTATTTCAACAGGAGAGTTCCGATTTCCAAAAGAAGAAGCTTGCCAAACTGCGATAAAAGCAGTAAAAGAATATTTAGCAAAGAATGAAAACTGGTTTGAAAAAGTTGTTTTTAATGTATTTACAGAGGAAGATGATAAGATTTATAAACAAAATATATTCGGAATGTAATCTTACAGTTTTGTGTTTCATTCTTGAAAGGTATATATTATATTTTTCGCTATCCCAACACTTTACATATTCTAATAAAATCAACTCCCACGGGACTGTCGTTGATTTAATAAGAATATGTAGTGTGTCGGTCCCCACGAAACTCGCTCAAAATATAATATATACCCTCTAGGAATGAAACATTGAATTGTGTATATATAATAAAAAAGAAAAGAGGAAGAAAATTGGAAGAATATAACATTCGATTACAAAATGCAAAACAAGCAATCAATAATGCTGATTATATATTAATAGGGGCAGGTGCTGGACTTTCAACAGCTGCTGGATTAGAATATAGTGGAGAAAGTTTTCAAAGAGATTATAAAGAATTTATTGAAAAATACCATTTTGAAGATTTGTATACAGCATCCTTTTATCCATTTTCTTCACAAGAAGAAAAATGGGCATTTTGGGCAAGACTAATAAAATTAAATAGATTTGGAGAACCTTTAAAACTATATCAAGAATTATTAGAATTGGTAAAAGATAAAAAGTATTTTGTTATCACAACCAATGTCGATGGACAATTTGAAACAGCAGGATTTGATAAAGAAAAAATATTTGCTGTTCAAGGAGATTATCGTTTTTTGCAATGTGAAAATGCTTGTCACAATAAATTGTATGATAATAAAGAAATGGTAGAAGAATGGCTAAAACATACAGAAAACTTAAAAATACCAAAACAATTAGTACCGAAATGTCCTGTTTGTGGTGGAAATATGGAAATGAATTTAAGAAAAGATGGAAATTTCATTCAAGATGAAAATTGGTATAGGCAAGCTGAAGAATATGACAAATTTTTAGATAAAATAGAAGATAAAAATGTGGTATTATTAGAAATAGGGGTTGGATTTAATACACCCGGAATTATACGATTTCCATTTGAGCAAATGACATATCAGCATTTAAAGACAACTTTTATTAGAATGAATAAAGACTATCCAATGGTTCGTCAGGAAATTAAAAGTAAAGCAATTTCATTTGATGAACATATCAATAAAATTTTAAACGATTTAAAGGAGAGAGCATTATGATTATCAATACAGGATGTAGAACAGATATACCAGCATTTTATGCAAAATGGTTTATGAATAGAATACGAGAAGGATATGTATTGGTGAGAAATCCATATAATCCTAATCAAGTAACCAAATACAATTTATCGCCAAAGGTTGTGGATTGTTTAGCGTTTTGTACGAAAAATCCAGAGCCAATGCTTACTTATTTAGATGAACTAGATATGTATAAACAATATTGGTTTGTAACCATTACCCCTTATGGAAAAGATATTGAGCCCAATGTACCAGATAAGAAAAAAATAATGGAAAGCTTTAAAAAATTATCAAAGCATATTGGTGTAGATGCTATTGGTTGGAGGTATGACCCGATATTTATAGGAAATGGATTTGATGTTAACAAACATGTAGAGTATTTTGAAAAAATGGCTAAAGAATTAAAAGGATATACATATAATTGTACGATTAGCTTTTTAGATGTATATGAAAAAGTAAAAAGAAATGCTCCAAACATAAATCCACCAACAAAAGAAGAACAAATAGAAATCGCAAAAGCATTTAGTAAAATTGGAAAAGAAAACAATATGGTCATTCATGCTTGCTGTGAAAAAACATATTTATCACAATATGGATTACAATGTAATGGTTGTATGAGTCAAGAAATTGTTGAAAAAGCGATAAACAATACATTACATCCACCAAAAAGAAAAAATATAAGACAAGAATGTAATTGTTTAATGGGAAATGACATAGGGGCATATAATACTTGTGGACATTTATGCAAATATTGTTATGCAAATGCCAATAAACAGTTTGTAATAGAAAATATGAAGAAGCATGATAATAATTCTCCATTCTTAATCGGAAGAAGTGAACTAGGAGATAAAATCACAGAAGCAAAACAGAAAAGTTGGAGAATAGAAAATGAGCAAATCAGTTTTATATAAAATCATAATAAAATATAAGAAAATATTAAGAGAATTATTTTATATGTATAGTGTAGAATAATTCTCTTTTTTATGATAGTATAATGACAAATACTAAATTATTGATTAGTTAGAAAAATAATAATTTATCTTTAAAGTTAAAATGTATTTATAAATTTAATGAAATTTGTAGACAAAATAAAAAGAATACTGTAGAATAAGTACCATAGGAAATGATAGTTAGCAGATGTGGTTTTGCCACCAATTTTACGATTCTTCGTAGGAAGGGTGGTGATGTTTATGGTTAAAGTAATACTATTTTTAATAATAGCATTAATGTTATCTTTAACATTAAACGTTGCCTTGACAACAGTTCTTTATAGGAACTGGGTTGATAAGCAACTACATAAATAATAAAAAAATAAACCATTCTGCTATGCCGAGCTAATGGTTTATTAAAACGATATCTTGGCAAAACCACGTTTGTGGATTTGTCGTTTCCTATATTTATTATAATCTATGTATAGGTAAAAAGTCAATAAATACACAAAATTTCATATAAAAGTTATAAATAATAAGAATATAAAACAAAAATGCAAATTACAATAACCATGGCAGATAATCATTGAAAATTATCTGTCTTTTATTATATATTTAAGTAAATAGTGATATAAATTATTTTTATATATGATAAATTATAAAAAAATGAAACTTTTTTAATAGTTGCTGTTCTATATATGTGAAAGCAGGTAAAAAAATGGAGAGAGATTTAGATAAAAAATTATATAATGATTATTTAAATGGAGAAAAACAAGCATTTGAATATATTTACAAGAAATATAAAAATAGAATAGAATATTTTATTTATAACATAGTAAAAGATTATCAAAAGGCAGAAGATTTAACACAAGAAACCTTTATATATGTTATGCAAAATAAAATGAGAGAAAATAGTTCTTTTAAGTATTATATATATTTAGTTGCAAAAAGTAAGGCATATAATTACCTAAATATAGAAAAAAGAAGAGATGAAATTAATGAACAATATATGTTAAATGAAAGTAAAAAAGTGGATAAAGATGTATTGGAAATTATAACAAATGAAGAAACGAAAAAAGAATTATTATACAGTATAGAAGAGCTAGATGAAAAATATAAAAATGCTATATATTTAGTTAATATTGAAGGATTGTCATATAAAGAAACAGCAGAAATATTAGGACAAACTCTCCAAAACACCAAAACATTAATTCATAGAGGAAAAAAACAATTAAGAAAAAACCTGCTAAAGAAAGGATATAGTGAAATGAATAAGGTATTAAAAATTTTTATCATCATCATTTGCACAACAGCTTTATTAAGTGGAATCGTTTATGCTAGTGTTACCATTTATAATAAATACATAAAAAAGTAAGAGGAAATTACATCAAGAGGCTTATTCGACTTAGGAGATGGAATAACTACATATGAAACAGATTTAATGGCAAATGATATGACTTGGAATCAAAAGCCAAGATTATATCACAAAATAATAAGCGATGAAGAAGAATATAACAAATATAAATCAAGAATCAATGAATTACCGAACTTGGAAGAAATCCATTTTGAAGAAAATTTTCTTCTTATTATTGCCAATGAAAATGTAAGACGACTACATGAAAAAGATTTAACTATTTCAGAGATAACAGCAGATGAAACCACTACACATATAATCATGAAACAAAAAGAAAATCCTGACTATAACAATGATAATAATATCTGGTATGCTATTGTAGACAGGTCACTATTGAGAAAAAATGCGGATGTTAGTATTGAAAATAGAAAAGTAGAAGTAGATGGATGTATTAGTGCAGAGGAACTTCCAAAATCTTATAGTGTAGAAAATGCAATAAGTGATGGCTGTATTGTATTAGAAAATAATAAAGTAAAATCTAACAATATTGAAATGCTAGATGAATTTATAGAAGATACAGAAAAAGGCGAAAAATCTTCTATTAGAGTTTATAGCAAATTTACAGATTCTAATGGAGAAGAAACGATTTATATAAAAGATGTGGAATATTTAAATGGAATATATTATTTTAATAATTATAATTTAAAAGATAGTGAGGAATCATATTTTAACAGTTTTACTAAATTACAAAAAAGAAATAGCAGTTATGGTATTGTATATTATTGGATTGAAGAAGATGAAAATAGTGGTGCACCATTTATTACCATTCAAGATTATTAATTTAACATAGAAAAGGTATTCTTATTATATTAAGAATACCTTTATTCAAGTAAAGGAGACAATCCATTGAAATTATCTTGTTTTTATACTATAATTCTAATAGAGAACTAGTAATTTGTATGGGGGATAAAGATGGATCTTATTTTTTCTTTGATATTTTTTTTAGTAATATACATACCATATATAATTTTTATGGGAATATTTGCTATGATAATGTGGACAATTACTACAGAAAAGATAGGTAGCAAGATTCTTAAAACCTTAATAATTATCGTTATTTTACTTTATGGAAGTATAATTATAGCTAATTTTAAAACCGAAACACCTGATAATTTGTATACAGAAATTAAAGAAATGAATGATGATCAAAGCCTTATAGGATTATCTTCAGAAGAAGTTATCAAATTATTAGGAGAGCCAAAACATGAATATAGTAGTGGGGAAGATAAAAAGAGATATATCTACTCTGCAGGAGAAATATTTAAAGAATCGTATTGGGGGTATTCTTATTCTCACGAATATTATGAATTTTACGTATCTTTTGATGAAAATGATAAAGTAGAAAATACTTTCATAAAATTGATTCCTTAAAAGCAATACAAATTAAAATTTATGGAGAAGAATTATGAAAAAAAAGATATTCGTTATTTTAGGAATAATCATAATTATAATTTTTTTATTAATGGTATATATTTTATACATATTCAATTATATTCCACATAAACAGTATAGTAATGAGGATTTTTATATAAAAACATATACTAGTAATGTAGATAAAGATGGAGATGGAATTGATGACCAGACAGATATATTAAATAATGTAAGAGAATATATTGCAACAAAACCACAATATAAAAGTCAATATTATGCCAATGGATATCCAGATGATGAATACGGGGTATGTACTGATGTAGTAGCATTTGGATTAAAAAATGCTGGTTATGATTTAATGCAATTAGTAAATGAAGACATTCAAAATAATCGTGATGATTATGAAATAGAAACGATTGATAAAAATATTGATTTTAGAAGAGTTAATAATTTAAAAGTGTATTTTGATAATCATGCAATATCCTTAACAACAGATATCACAAAAATAGATGAATGGCAAGGTGGAGATATTGTCGTTTTTAATAATCATATTGGAATTGTATCTGATAAAAGAAATAAAAGGGGAATTACTTTTGTGATTCATCATGCAAACCCATATCAAAGAGATTATGAAGAGGACTTTTTAGAGTTAAGAAATGATATTATAGCACATTACAGAATTACATAGTCAAAAAACTAAGATTTGTTTGAAATGCAACAAATCTTTTTTTGTATAGGAAAAATCACATAAGAACATATAAAAATATGAGTTAAATAATCTGGGGAAAAAATAGAAATAAAATTTTAAAAAAATATAGAAAAACAAAAGCACTAAGTATATAATTTGTTTTGAACGAAACAA